>JBOFSR010000001.1:0-26430 GCA_051651645.1 Treponemataceae bacterium
TTTTGCCAGTCACTTGCCTGAGCTAGCAATAACTGCTTTGAGGCAAAATTTAAGGCTCTTTCGCCAACACCAAACATTTTATCAAAGCGTTTTACCAAATCAATCAGTCGTGCACTTTCTTTCCATGCAGAAGAAAACATTTGCGAATTTGAAGCATCCAAAAAATCCTCAGAGTACCCGTCCCCAAGGGATGAAGAAGGATACAGTGTTGCCTTTTGTAAATTTGTCGCTGATTTAATAATCGTTTCTGGAGTTTTAAGCTCAAGAGTTTCATTTTTCTGTACAAAGCGAATAACAGATTCAAGCCAAGAAATTCCTTCTTTCCACTGAATACCAAAAAAACTTGCATCAAAACAACACACGCACGTAAAGTCATTTTCACTTGGCAAAAGTTTTTGAGCCTCTAGTAATTTTTTTTCTATTTTTGTTACAAAATGCTTAGCATCGTTTTGTGCCTGTACAGTAGCCTTTTCAACATTATAAGCCGTTTGAGAGGACTTTTTTGCATTGTAGCAAAAACCAGAAGAAAAGCGTGCTTTATCTGTCCCCAAAAGATTATTTATATAAGCAGATTCTTGTTCAAAAGCAATATCCTGATAATGATTGCAATACGTTTCATTTTGAAAAAGCCCGCGTTCCTGTGAAAAAACAGAATCACAAGAATCAATTGAATTAGCAAAAAAAATAAAATTATTTTTTGCCTTCACTGGAGAAAAAATTCCATTTTTCAAAAACGGATTTGCAAACAAAAAACTATGCGTATTAGTAATCGAATAATCAAAACCATAGGAGCGAAGATTTTTTTCTAACCCATTACAATATCCCATGTGCGGCAACCAAAATCCGCAAGGCAAATCTCCAAAGAAATATTTATGAGACATCAATCCAACCTCAATTTGAGCGTCGATAGTCTCAGGTAAATCTTGGTATAAAGGAAAGAAACACTGCGTTGCAGCACTTGCTAAAAGCTCAATAAAACCCTCATTTGCAAGGCTTGAAAACTGTGCCAAAATATTTTGATTGTATTTTTCAGTAAAGTCAAATAAATTCTGCTCAATTTCGTTATGATATAATTGTGCCAAAGCATGGATTTTCGGATCATCTTTTGTCCGCTCTAACTCAGAATGGGCAAAAATAATAAATTTTTCAGTCCACTCAATGTATTGTGCTTGAACAACAGGATCATTTAATAACTCGCAAAGCGTTGGAGAAAGCACCAAAGCAATTTTGAACGGAACATCCTCCGTCTTAAGACGATTAAGCATCCTTAAAAGAGGTAAATACGTGTGAGAAATGGCTGAAAACAAAAGTGAGTTCTCAGTGATAAACTCATTTGTCATATTTTTAATATAAGGCTGATGAGCATTAATGAGCATTACTAAATTTTTTGACATACAAACCTCATTTTATGCATTTGTTTGATTATGAATAAAATAGTGCGAATGCCAAAGATGATCAATTCCAGAAAGCAATGTAATAGGAGGCGCATCAAGCGGCAACTTTAGGGCACTCACCTCAGGCGATACCTGTGCTATAATTACTTTATTTGAATGAGCAATCGTTTGAACAACATGCTCCTTGTTTTCAAGGACAAGACTAACACAAATAGCATAGCACTTTTTTGAAATAAAAATATTCAAATCTTTTTGATCAAAATTTGTTGGAATACTATGAACCTCATCTGGCTGCATCGCATCCTTTGTAAAATAATATCCTAAGTGCAACGAAAGCGTATGCTTTTTTGAAAAATCCTTTTCTATATCATGTTTATTTATTGTCCAAAAAACAAAAAGCCATGAAGGATTTCGTAACACAGCCACAATTTTTGTCGCAAAGTATTTTCTATCTGCCTGATTAATTTGCACATCATCATTTTTCTGTGCATCATCCTCAGTATTTTTTAAAGCATCCGTTGTCTCAAAATCTATAACATCAAGTAATTCACTAATAATAAAACGCCGATTTAGCCCTTCTGGAATATCAACTCCATAATCCGAAGCTAAGTCAATCAAATCAACAGATGACAGCGTTTCTAAATATGATCGAGTGAGTGCTAATTTTTCCATGATAACGCCCATATAATGAAGAAAAACAGTGAATTTGTCAAGTCTTTTTGTAAAACATTACCCGTCTTTTGTAACGTATACGCGTTTTAGTTGTTTTACTTTCTTGCCACCAGCACCATTGTGCGAGCTTTTTCATTATACTGACTAAAATCAAAATCCCCATAAATTTCAACAGAAGAAAAGCCGCACACAAGCATTAAACGGCGAAGCTCAATTGCCGAATACAATCGCTGCACAAACTCATGATCAGTGCGATTACCATCTTTATCAATTAAAATCCACTTTGAGCACAATCCCTCCCACGCCCCTTCTACAGAAAACTCTGTTAAAACAACCTTCCCTGCCCGCTCAAACCATTCCCCTTCAGTAAAATCACGAACAGCAATTTCCCTACCCAAAGTTTCAAGAATAAACCAGCCACCATCTTTGAGCGAAGAGGCAATTTGTTTAAGGATTTTCATATCATCCTCAATGGACTCACAATAGCCAAACGAAGTATACAGCGAAACCGCCGCATCAAAAACCGTTTGCGTTGTATATTCGCGTAAATCTGCTTGCACAAAATTAACAAAAACATCTTCCACCTTGGCAGTCTCCTTGGCAGCATCTAAAAAAGGCTGAATTAGATCAACTCCCGTAACATCCAAGCCACGCAAGGCAAGCTCAACACTAATGCGTCCAGGGCCACATCCAGCGTCCAACACATGGCTGCCTTTACCAAGACCTGCAATTTTGCAAACAGACTCAGCAACCGCAGGAGCTTCTGCCCATCGGCGACTATCAAACATCACAGGCCCATATTCTAGCCAAAAATTTTCCTTTTCAAACCATTCTTTTTCTTTTACCATAATCCTCCCCCTTTTTTTCTTGTTGGGCGTTCCTTATTTTGGGTATGATTGTGTGTTTTGCTACCCAAAATAAGTCGCTCTTTCTGTAGTATCTTGGCATGCTTTGCACACCAAGGATACTACTGCCAATAGCTAACGCAAGCGTTTAATGTAGTAAAACTACTAAAAGAGTAGCACACTTTTTTTTTATAAACAAGATAAAATTTTATCAGTCTTGATTTAATTATCATAATTATATATTCTACATACATGGCAGAAAAACAATTTACCGTCCTTGACTTAATTGACCTAGACCTAAAAGACAAAAATGCACTCAACCTACGATGCATTGCAGGGAGAAAAGGCTTAACGCGTTCAATTAAAAGCAGCGAATTAAACCGTGCAGGGCTAGAGCTTGCAGGAGAATTTGATTTTTTTGCCCATGAGCGACTGCAAGTTTTTGGCCGTGGAGAGTTTGGCTATATGCAAAAACTCGGACAAAACAATTCCTTACACTCCATTAAAAAATTTTTTGAATACGACATTCCATGTTGCATTTTCACGCACAACCTCACACCACCCGATTTTTTTATTGAAGAGGCTGAAAAAGCAAATTGTGCCGTCTTACAAACAAATCTTGATTCTAGCGATTTTTCACTGCGAATTTTACGTGTTGTTTCAAACATTTATGCACCAAAAAAGATTTTACACGGCGTTTTAGTTGAGGTTTATGGCCTTGGAATCCTATTAATGGGAAGCTCTGGCGTTGGAAAAAGTGAGACAGCACTAGAGTTAATTGAGCGCGGACACCGCCTTGTTGCAGACGATATTGTCGAGGTTCGCTGCATTAACGGAAATACCATTATGGGACAAGGGGCAAATAGAATTATTGGCCATCACATGGAAATACGCGGTCTTGGCATTATTAACATTGCCCAAATCTATGGCGTTGGTGCCATTCGTGACCAAGATGAGGTTCAGCTCATTGTAAAACTTGAAGAGTGGGACAGTAACAAAGTTTATGACAGAATTGGCACTGTTGAGCTTACAATGGATATGCTCGGCTTAAAAATACCACTTCTTGAATTACGTGTTCGCCCAGGGCGAAACGTCCCTATCATTATAGAAACGGCCGCAATGAATGAGCGACTAAAATCAATGGGTTATTTTTCTGCACGTGAGTTTAACCAAAACATCCTTAAATGGATTGAAACAGATGCAGCCCAAACAGCCTACTACGGCTCAGAAGATATTTACTAAAAAAGCCTATTTTACCAAGAAAAGCCAAAAACATTTTCTGACTCATATGTTTCATTCGGTTGCAAAATACAACTTGGAAAATTCTTTTGATTAGGACTATCAGGAAAAACCTGCGTTTCAAGGCAAAACCCCTGATGCTTTTCATGCACTTGCCCATATTTTCCCGCCACACCGTCCAAAAAATTACCAGAATAAAACTGCATTCCAATTTGATTCGTTGCAAGCGTCATTTTTCTTCCACTTGTTGGCTCAAAAATCTCAGCAGCGCTCATAATTTTTTTACCGCCATCTTTTATAACATAACAGTGGTCATACCCGCCAACAACTTTTTCAATATCTTTACCAATCGTCTTTGCCTTTTGAAAATCAAAAGCAGTATTTGCCACAGGTAAAATCTCCCCAATTGGAATTAAATCACTGTCAACAGGAATATATTTATCAGCATGAATAACCACTTGATGATCTAAAATTGACTTATGCAAATTCCCCGACAAATTAAAATACGAATGATTAGTCAAATTAATCGGTGTAGCCTTATCAGCCGTGGCCTTGTATCTCATGATAATTTCATTATTTTCAGTCAGCAAATACAGCACATCAAGGCTCACATTCCCAGGAAACCCCTGCTCGCCATCAGGACTTACCCGAACAAAACGCACCCCACAGCCCTCAACACTCTCAAATTCCTGTGCCTCAAAAATCATTTTATCATAGCCTCGAAAGCCGCCGTGTAAATTATTCTGAGCATCATTTTTTTCAAGCTGATAATCCACCCCATCAAGAGAAAACAAGCCACCCTTAATCCGATTTGCAAACCTGCCAATAAAAGAGCCAAAATACGCACCTGCAGTAACATACCCATCAAAAGTCGAATAGCCAAGCACAATATCTTCAAGTCGCCCATCCTTCGATGGCACAAAAATACTCGTAATAGCACAGCCAAAATTGCTTACAGAAAACGCCATATCCTTATTTTTAATCGTAAAAAGTTCAACCTCCTGCCCGCACGCCAGCCGTCCAAATGTATTCCGTGATATTTTCATAAAGCCCCCATTCACTTTTGACCGTTTACGCTCAAAATTATAGTACAAAGTATAAAAAACCGCAAGTCTTTTTTTTTCTCATGGGCGGGCACTTGCATGCTATGCAAGTATCGGGCTTTCTGCGGTATCTTTTGTTTGCTTTGCCAAACAAAAGTATACCCCTGCCAATCCCTCCCGCAGCTCTAATCCACTCTTTTCTTCCTTTTTATAAATTGTCCGCGTGGTGTTTGAGATAACAATTCATTGTTTTTGAAAACTTCTACTCCTCGCAAAAAAACAGACTCAATACAAAGTTTTGCATCAAAGCCCTCATACGGCGTATAATCAAGGTTTTGAAATTGATTTTTTGCCGTAATTTTTTTATCCGCATCAAAGCTTGCAATAAAAAAGTCAGCATCACTTCCTTCTTGAATTACTCCTTTTTTAGGAAAAAGTCCAAAAATCTTTGCAGGATTTTCTGCCGTGATTGCAACAAATTGTTCAAGGCTCAATCGTTTTTGTGCAACGCCATACGTGTAGGCTAACTGCAAACGATGCTCAACGCCCGCTCCTCCATTGGGAATTTTAGAAAAATTATCTTTGCCGAGCGTTTTTTGCCCAGCATAATTAAACGAGCAATGATCAGTTGCAAGGACAGCTATTTGATTTTTTTGTAAGCCAAGCCACAACTTTTTACAGTCGTATTGTTTACGTAACGGAGGCGAAATCACATATTTTGCACCCGCAAAGGCATCAGTTTTTGTGCCCTCATATAAATCATCGGTGAGCAAAAGATATTGCGGGCACGTTTCCAAAATAATTTGACTGCCCTCATTTCGCTTTTTAATTGCATACTCATAGCCTAAAGCCGAACTCAAATGCACAATATACACAGGATAGCAAACCCTATCCGAGATGGCTATGAGTCGCTTAATGGCAGCAAGTTCCACCGTGTCATCACGTGAAATAGCATGATATTTTGGTTCGGTTTTTCCTTGAGCCAAAAGATTTTTGACATTTTCATCAATTACATCCCCATCTTCGCAATGAAATGACAATAAAACGCCCAATTCTTTTGCTTTTCTTAGAGCCTTTTCAATTTGCTCATCGCTTACTTGCAAGATATTCTTGTACGCCATGTACATTTTAAAGCTTGTAATCCCTTGTTTTACCATACTTTCCATTTCATCTACAAGAGAGTCATTCCAATCGCTGATGCCTAAATGAAACGCATAATCACAAAAACACTGATTGTCAGAAAGCGTTTTATAATGGGTCAGGCACTCGCCAAAACTCTTTCCCTTAATATGATTAACAAAATCGATGATAGTCGTTGTTCCACCTGCAAGAGCCGCCTTGGTGCCTGTAGCAAAATCATCGGCGGTAACCGTAGTGCCAACATCCAAGGCAAAATGCGTGTGAACGTCAATCCCACCAGGAAAAAGATATTTATTTGTAGCATCGTATGTTATACAATTTTCATCTGAAATACTTTTAGCAAAAGCAACAATTTTTTCATCAATTATTTTTACATCGCATTTTTGCACGCCACAAGATGAAACCACAAAAGCATTTTTAATCAGTAAAGCCATACCCTCTCCTCATAATTAATATAACAGCCTCTGTTTAATAATAAAAAATAAAGCTACAAATTATCTGAAGTATTATTCATAAACTGATCTCTTTTAATAATTTTCAAGTAAATATAATAAATAAATCCTGTTCCAAATATTCCTATAACGTAGGAGTTGTCAAATATAATTTTAAATACGGGAATATATCTGCCTGCAAAAATAATCAATGAAGAAAATAAGAAAATTACTATAGCACCCCTATTCCATCCCCCTGAGTAGGAGTATTTTCCTCCATTTTCTCTATAAATATCAACCAAACTAACATTAGTCTTATGCTCAAACCAATACGAAACAATATATAGTCCAGAAATTGGGCCTAGTAATGCACCAAGCACAGCACACACAGAGTATATAAGGTTATTAGCGTCAGATAAAGCTTTCCACGGTTGTGATAATAAAGCTAGTACAGCAGCTAATAAAACAGCCTTTTTATAATCAATTTTTTTTGAAAAAAAAGTAGAAAAAACGACAGAAGGAGGAACTAAGTTAGCGGCAATATTTGTTGTCATAGTTGCAAGAATTATAAAAACAGAAAAAAAGACGACAATAAATGGATTACTAAACTTACTAACTAATATAGCTGGCTCCCAAATAGCTTCACCAAAAGCAATATAGGAACCAGATGTTCCGCATATTCCTACAAAAGTAATAAAAGCTGTCATAATAGGAGCACCAGCTAACTGCCCAATATATTGCGATTTTTGATTTTTACAATAGCGTGTAAAATCAGGCATACTCAAAGCAATTCCTCCATCAAAGGCAATCATTGCGGATAATGCAGGAAAAAACATTATCCAAAAATTACTACCATCACCTGTTACGGCAGGTTGCGATAATAAAACGTTTAAATTCCAATCCGCAATGGACAACGCCCAAATTATTACAGCAAAACTTAGAATTAGCAAAAAAGGAGCAGCATACTCTTCTAATTTTTTTATTGCTGAAGCTCCAGAAGATGCAATATAAAGATTTAAGAACCAAAAAAGCAGAAATGATATAAAAAGTGTAGTAAAGCCATAATTATTCCAAACAGGAATAATAACAGATATTATTGTATTTACAGCCTGTCCACCAATCCATGATTGAACACCAAACCAAAAACAACCTAAAAAAGCTCTTATAAAAGTAGGGATACAAGAGCCTTTAATTCCAAACACAAGCTTAGACATCATAGGATATGTTAATCCATACTTTGTTCCAAAATGTCCAATAAGTACTGCAGGAATCATTACTAAGGTATGTCCTAAAACAATAGTAAATAAAGCTTGTTTCCAACTCATTCCAGAAACAATTAGCCCGCTTGCAATCATATAAACAGCAATAGAGACCATTATTCCAATCCATAAACTGCCCATACTCCAAGCATTCCAATCTCTAGCATTAGATAAAACTTGTTTTGTTGTATCGGTATAATTATTCTCATACTGATAAATTCTTGATACTCCCTCATCAGTTAAATCATATAAACCTTGAGAGTCTTTTTGAAAAATATTCATTTTCTCCTCCTAGATGATAAATAATAAACCAAAATAATTATCACACAGGAATTCATACCTGTCAAGTTTTTCTTTTTGACTTATCAAAAGGTTGTAGTATTGTATCTTGGCATTATCACAAGGCCACTAGTACAAAAAAATCTCTTGATTTATTAATAAAAGTAGATTATACTCGCTAAATAAAAAAACTACACACTTGTAGGGGGATTTTTTGACTTTTTGTAATTTGTTTTCTAAAAACTTAGTTAAGGGTTTTCTCTGTTTATGTATTATACATGTTGCCTCACCAACTTTTGCGCAAAAAACACCCGTAAAAAATTTATTTCACTACCGACTACCTAACGGGCTTGAACTTTTCGTTATGGAAAATGATACCGCCCCTCTTGCCTATATTGAAATTGCTGTAAAAGCTGGAGCGATTGCTCAAACTAAAGAAACAGCAGGTCTTTTCCATTTATTTGAGCACATGATGTTCAAAGGAAATAGTCGCTATCAAACGGCTGCTGAAGTACAAAGTGTCATAAATAATTTAGGGGTTCCCTCATGGAATGGCTCAACGGGTGTTGACTTTGTCAATTATTATTTTACCGTTCCTTCTAATTTATTGGAGTCAGGCTTGGATTTTTGGTCTTCTGCCATAAGGGAGCCGCTCCTTGACCGTGCAGAATTTGAAAATGAAAAAAAAGTTGTTCTTGCTGAAATTACAGGCAGTCTGTCAGATCCTGATCAAATGTATAGATCAGCATACTTAAAAGAGCTATTTCCTGACAATCCATGGCGACTCGATCCGTCTGGGAGCTTGCAATCAATACAAAACGCAACAATCGAACAATTGCACGAGATAAAAAATCAATACTATGTACCCAATAATACCGCTTTATTTATTGGCGGTAATGTAAAAAATAAAGATGTTTATACCTTAGTTAGAAGAATTTTTGGCAGCTGGGCTAAAGGAGATGACCCTTGGATAGCTGAGCGAGAAATTGCAACGCAAAATCCGTTGCAAGATCATGTCTATCAACTTATACCGATGGCTAAAGTATCACCACACCTTACGCAAGTTTCTGTTTTTCTTCGCGGCCCTGATACGGCAGTTGATATAAACTCCACGTATAGCGCTGATGTTTTAACCTCGTTACTAGAAAATCCTGCAGGAAAATATAAGACAAAATTACTCGAGGATGATCTTTTAAAAATACCAGATGCAAATAGTATTTCATCGTACTATGCAACCTACAAGGAATCAGGAATTTTTAATTTTTCTGCTACAATGCTCAAACCTGAAGAAGATTTAGTGTATAGAACGAATCACTTTGTTTCACAAATACTGGAAAATTTTTTTTACGACATCATAGAAGATGAGGAATTTTTTCCTAAGGAAAACTTTGATCAAATTAAGCAAAGAATTGAAGATTATCAACTCTATGAAAGTGAGACAGCTGAGGGATTTTTGAAGTCTCTGCGATTTTGGTGGGCATCAGCTTCAACCGATTATTTTTTCTCATACATTAGTAATATAAAAAAGACCTTGCCTAAAAACATAAAAACACTTGTAGAAACATACATTTTAGAGAAGCCTCTGTTAGTTACCGTTTTAGTAAACCCCGATGTGTATGAAAAAGTTGTATCTGATTTTACTAATGCAGGATACAACGTTGTTACCCCAAAAAATGCTTTTTGGTTTAATAAGTAATACCCACATTAAAGTACACAGGAGATTTTTATGAAATTAAATAGTATTATACTTTCAATATTTTTTTTACTAGTAGCCCCTCAACTGATTGCATACGAAAACAACTTTTCAATTCATGCACTAGACAATCACATACCAGTCATTATAAAACGAGATGCAACAAGCAGAATTATAACACTAAAAATTGTTGTTGAAGGCCTGTCATCCTTTTTAAAACCCGATCAATCAGGCGTTGAATCGGTTTTATTTACAATGATGACAAAAGGATCTAAAAAATATGACTATAAATACATCCAGTCTTTACTGTATCAAAAACAAGCAGCTTTTAGTTCAGATACAAACCAAAATGGATCAACACTGACATTAACGGTCATAGATAAATATTTTGATGACTTTTACCCTATTTTTGTTGACGGATTTATTGCGCCACATATACACCCTAGTGAGTTTAGCAATGTTATGGAATTTGAAAAACAACAACTATTTGATGAGCAAAATACACCTTTTTCACTTTTACAGTATACAATACGCCAAAATGTATACAAAAATCATCCCTTTGAAACATCTTCAAAACCAACACCACAGTCAATATCAAACATAGATCTATTACAAGTAAAAAGATTCCATGAAAAGGTTTTAAACGCCAATAGAATTACAATTATTGCTACTGGAAACTTTGATGCAAAAACACTGCTACCTCGATTAAACGATTCATTTTCTTTTATTAAACCAAGCCCTGTAACACAGCTAGCCTTAAAAAAAACGAATACAAAAGGCAGCCCTATTTTAATCAAAAATGAGGCAGCAAAAAATACAGGATTCCTTGCACGAACATTTGCATCTCCCTCGGTTCGAGAAAAAGACTATGTGCCAGCAATCATTGCCGCAACAATTTTTCAAGAACTGTTATTTAATATTGTTAGAGAAAAATATGGTGCCTGCTATTCAATTGGAACAAACATCGCCCCCTCAAAATCAGGATATGGACTACTATACGTTTACAGAGCAAGTAATATTAATGCTATTCCTTCATACATTGCAGAAGCAGAAGCAATTCTTTTAAAAGATCAGGTAATAAGCGGCAAAGAAAGTGATGGTACTTACAAATTTCAGTCTATATCCGATCGCTTAGATGGATTTAAGAATACGCAAATTAATGCATTATTTTCCATGGCCAAAACAAATGCAGGGGTAGCAAGTCAAATTGCAAGCGGATTGTTTTTACTCAACGAGCATGATTATTACCTCACCATTATTCAAAAAATCAAAGATGTAACATCAACGGATGTACTCAATGCTTTCAAAAAATACTGGCTAGGATCTGACAGACAATGGTTTATAATCACAGGGGATGAGGATTCAAAGAAAATTAAGCTAGAAAATTTTAGCTCCTAACCCGCGTGAACAAGTTTAAGAGAACATTACTTTACTGCTGAACAGTGCCTGTCATCTCTGGCTGAACAATAATTTCAACACGCCGATTTTTTGCTCTGCCCTCAGGCGTTTCATTCGTTGCAACAGGAACTTCCCCACCAAAACCAGTAAAGCTGAAAATTTCTTCAGGCAAACCACGATTAACCATCTCACGAATTATCGCTTGGGCTCTGGCAATTGAAAGCGGCATCTCTGTATCGCGATTACCAATACGTGCCGTATGACCTTCAACTAAAATTGTAAAATTACTAAGCTGCAGAGCCTTTTTTAAATTTATTGCAATCGAGTTGAGCCTATCAGCCTCTTCTTGTAAAATTTTTGATGTTTCTGGCTCAAAATTAATATCGTGAATATCAAGCTGAATGCCTTTATATGCATCAGAAACAACCACCTTATCCTCTCGTTTTTGATAAAAATAATCAGATAAGTCATCATAAACAGAATAGTAATCTTGTTTTTTCAAAGGAACTTTTACGTTATACACAAGCTCCTCCTTATCCATCAAAATAACAATCTTACCTTGATTTAAAAGCTCGAGATTTTCTTTGCTTGAAAGAATTTTTAGAGCGTCATTTCGTGAAATTACAGGATCAGTTGAATAAATACCATAGATTTTTCGTGCCATAATCCTCAAAGGATCATTTCCAATTCTATCCTTGTAAGCACCAATATCATCATCGTAGCCATATTGAACAATTCCACTCGCCTTGGCAACAACAGGATCGACCATATTTCGCTCATACAATAAATCCATTGTTTCATCCCAAATTTTAGGAAAAAGAGCAGGCTTTGCCTTCAATTGAATAAACTCTCCCTGAACAGGCAGATTGCCTCTTGCATCAATAATTATTCCCGTATATTTTCGTGTTGCAATTTCCTCAATAGGCGTTTTAATTTGATAAGGTGTTGAGTGAGCCACAATCATTGCACTAATATTTTTTAAGCTAATAGTATGAGACATCTGCACTAACTCATTGTCTAAAGAGAAAAAACTAGGAGTTCGTTTTCCCTCATCAATGAGCGTATTAATTTGCTCCAATGACAGCGACTCATTTGCAATCAAATCGCCCAAACGCACAGATGAGTTGAGTTTTGTGTACAAAATTTGATTTTTAATAAGAGTTGGAAGTTGCAGATAAATGCGATCAACAATTGTAGCTCTTCCGCTTGGCATAATTATATTTGCCTTTTTTACATTAAATAAAATTGTTGAATCAAAGTTTGATTTTGTCCAGTCTATAGTGGACGTTGCCTCCATCACCTGGGAGAAAAGTGGTGAAATAAAACAAATAAAAATAAAAAAACAAAATTTTTGCACAAAATCCTCTTTAAACCTTTTAATGTATTATCGGCACTTTTATCTTAGAATCAACAAGTAAAACAGCACTTACAGAAAGATTATTTACAAGAGCTAAGTCTTCCACCTGCACATTATAGCGCAGAGCAAGATTCCACAGAGTATCGCCCCTCTCAACTGTGTGCCAACCGTCATACTCAATTTTATGCAAATCGCCAGGATTTTTATAGGGCGTTGTTTCTTTCAAAATGGGAATAAATATAGTTTGCCCAGGGCGAAGCATATTTACTTTTAACTCAGGATTTGCCTTTTCAATCATGGGAAGAGAAACACCATAATGCTGGGCAATCACATACAAGGTATCACCTGTGCGAACGGTATGCACATTATTCTGTAATAATTGAAATTTATTTTCTTTAATAATCTGATTTGCAACTTCTTTGGTGCCATGAGGCAAGCGCAACCGATATTTCATAGCAGGCGGAGTAACATTATAATTGAGGGCAGGGTTCAAAAACTGCAAAACAGATTCTCGAACATCCATTTTTTGCGCAAGCACACGAATATCAATAGGAGTGTTCGTCTCTAAATAGTTAAAAACTTCCTCGTCGGGAGGTTTAGGCAGTAAAACATCGTAATACTCGGCATTAGTAAAAATTTCAGAAATTGCAAGAAATTTTGGCACATAATTTATTGTCTCGGTGGGAATGAGTTTTTTTTCACTCAAATACCAGTAATCAGCTTTTCCACCAGCTTTTTTAATTGCACCGCGAATCCGCCCCAAGCCTGCATTATACGCTGCAAGAGCCAAATACCAATCACCCAAGGCTCGTTTATTAGCAATCAATTTTTTCAAGGCAGCATCAGTTGTAATCCACGGATCACGGCGCTCATCAATCCAATCATTGGCTCGAATATTGTACTCGCCTATACTATTTTTCATAAATTGCCACATACCCAAGGCACCAGATTTTGAAAGTGCGTCATTTTTGAACATAGACTCAATAACGGGCAAAAACTCCATGCATTTTGGCATATCATATTCTTCAACCTTGCGCTGAATATATTTTCTATACGGCAAGCCACGCTCCATAACGGTGTACGCCCACTGTTTGCCAAAATTCCCCAAATACTGATTTCTAAAATCATCAATGCGTTTATTATTTTTTGGTACATGCAAATCAAGTGAAATAAAAGGAGGGCGTGGCTTTTTTTCATACTCGGGCGTTATAACGCTTACAATGGGATCAAAATCTTCTATATTCTTGCCAAGATTTTGCTTAGCACTATAAACCTCTTCTTCATGAACAAGCATATTATCAAAAATTGGAATGAGCAATGAATTTAAAAACGATGCAGACTCATAATCAACTGACACAAATTCATCAAAAAAATCATCTCCCATGAGAAAAAATGAGCTACAGACAAGAAAAAAAAGAGTTGAAAAAGATTTTTTTGTGAAAATCATAATTTTTCGCCAAAATAAATTCCTGCCCACTCCCACCTACCGTGTATTTCAGGGTCAGAGGGAAAAACGACTTTTCTAAAATACAAATACCACACAGAAATATTTTGCGTCCAGCCCCACGTTCGTAAATATGCTTCATGGGGACTTGAGGAGTCATCAACCGAATCGTTATAGCGAATTCTTCTGCCATCCATATAACTTCGCATTGAAAAATTTCTTTGACTATTTGGATCATTAGGATCTTGCGACCACGACATAGAAAAAAAGTTCACTTTTGATTTATAGCGATCAAGAATCCACCACTCGCCATTATTAATTGCCCGCAAAATAGCATTTGACAAGGCATCAAGGCTTTCAAAAGTCCAATCCTTTGAAGAAAGATTAAAGTCAATTAGTTTTTTTGCGTGATTATACGCATCGGGCATTCCCATGATTTGGATGGTTGTTGCATTTGGCTGAGCTAAAAATTGCATATAGGTCTGCAAGGCCAAATCCCACTCCCCTGCCCGCTCGTATTCAAGGGCAAGAAAAATATACAGCTCGGTAATATTATTATCATCAGGAAATCGATCTATTAACTGATTAAAATATGAAATTCGATTAGTCGTTATTTTTGAAATTTTAATTAAATTTTGTAAGCACGCAAGATGTACCGAGGTATTTTTTACCAGAAGATCGTTATAATTGTTTATGATGCGATCAAAATAGTACTCAGCAACAGACGGAGAGTGATTTTGCAAATACGAATGGGCAACCATTAAAAGCCAGTATGCGTTATATGGGTCAGTTGGGTGGCGCTCAACATAGTCTGTTAAAAAAAGAACAAGATTATCATGATTTTTTGTAGCAAGCATTGTTTGCGAAAGCTCATTAATAATAGTAAACGTCCCTATTGTATCAATTGTCTCATCAGCCAATAATTTTCGTAAATCACTTTCTTTTAGGTCATCCATTGCAGAAATAGTATCGTTGCACGCCACAAAAGCAAGGCTAATATATATACAAAGAATAAATAGTTTTAAAATTTTCACAATATACTATATCATAGTCATAAATATATTGGCAAGAGCCTAAAAAAAATGTATACTCACTTTGATGAATAAAAACAAAAAAAATCGATCACAGAATATGCTCGTTGCAATAGGATTATTAAATGTTCTATTAGGAATATTTTTATTAATTAATTCTTTTACCCCTTTTTCAATTCACTTGTATTTTTTTCGCCCAACGGTTCTTTTCATCCTTGGCGGTTTTTTCTTGTATCGCCTTTTAACCTCAAATCGTCGCCCCCTATTCGTTTTTTTGAGCATTGTTTTTTTATTAGCAGCATTACTTTTTTTGCTTGCGGATTCAGGACTTACCCAATTTAGCACAAATCAACTATGGCCATTTTTCGTTGTTTTTACAGGACTTGCACTTTTTCCAAGTGGCTATTTAAAATACAAACGCCTTCACCCTGTTTTTAGCGTTCCTGCAATCATGCTTTTTTTTATGGGGCTTTTATTTTTGCTTTTTTCATTTGATATAATTGAAATGTCTCTTTTGATGTTTGCAATGAAATGGTGGCCATTACTATTCATTTTTGTAGGATTAGGATTAATTTTATTATTTTTTTATAATCAAAATATGTCCACTGTTTCAAAAAAATCAGAAACATCACTGGAGACTTTCAACGATGAGGATGACATTTAGTCTCATATTCTTTCTTCTTATTATTTCTTGCAAGTCAACTGAGCCTGCAAATATCACTATTGATGAGAAAAAAGGACACATCCTATCCCTTCCACAAAAAGAAGATGACAGTTTCTCTGCTATACAAGATAAAACTATTTTAACTGATATTACAATTGCTTCTCCCACATCTCTTCGCCGTGCCATTGGAAACTTGCGACAAATAAGTAATCAGTCACTCAAAAGCAAAAATATTTTGCTCTATGTGGCAACAAAAATATATACCCTAGCCTATCCTGCCGAAAAAAAAATAAATGATGTTCGCTTGCCAAATGTGCAAAGTCAATATCTTGATATTTTAGAAGCCGTACAGCAAGGAGTTTATCAATTTAATACCAGTACAGATGATTTTTTTGAGCTTGTACTTCCGTCCCTTGTTGTCTTTGTGGATCCAGATACAAATAATTATTATGAAGACGCACAAAATAGTTTGCTAAAAGCTTTGAAAATGGAAAAAGACTCTGTTTTAGCAAACTACTTATTAGCAATGATTTACAAAAAACAACACAAATCAAACCTTGCACAAAGCTATTTTGAAAAAGCCTTTTTATTAGATAGCGAGAACTATAATATTGCTATTTTATATGCAGATTCCATTTTATCATCAGATCCTGTGCAAGCATATGAAATTGGGCAAAATTTTATTAAAAAAAATATTTACACACAAGAACTTTTTATTTTATGTACGGAAGCTGCAATTCGCTTAAAAAAATGGGAAGAAGCAGAAAAATATATTTCGTATATTCTTCAAACAGAGTCGCATAATACTAAATTTTTATTGTTAAGAATACAAGTTTTACTAGAAAAAAAAGACTATTTACGTGCCGCGTCGTTACTGGATTCTTTTGACTCAGCAGGAAAATTAAAAGTTCAAAGTAAAGATTATTTACTTTTGCGAAGTCGGCTACAATTTGAGTGGAATAAAAATAATGTTTTAGCCTTAGAAACACTTGAGCAAGCTTTGGTACTCTACCCTAATGATATCGATGTTTTACTAGCCGTTGCTAATTTGAGCATTCAATCCAATCAATCAATTAAATCCTTTGTTCCTGAAGATATAGCTAAAAGCATCCTAGAAAAAAATGAAAATAATCTTTCAGCCTTATTAATTTTTATAGAAAGCAACAAAAAAAAGAAAAACTGGAAAAATGTTCTACACTATGCAAATAAATACCTACAACAAACTGAGTCAACGACTGTTTTACTTGATAAAGCATGGGCTTTGTATGGACTTGGGCAAACACGTGAGGCAATTGCTTTACTTTCAAAGCTTGATACTGACAATCCCCACAATGACGTTATACAGCAGGCACTTATAAAAATGCAAATCT
The DNA here is from genome assembly GCA_051651645.1 of Treponemataceae bacterium. Lineage (GTDB taxonomy): Bacteria > Spirochaetota > Spirochaetia > Treponematales > Treponemataceae > JBOFSR01. The sequence goes on from JBOFSR010000001.1 coordinate 17,260, forward strand.
TTTTGGGGCAAAAAAAAACTGCATCCAATAAGATACATGAACTGCTACCAAAAGCTTTAGCCCCAATGAAAAGCACACTCTACTATTACTTAAGCTTACTGACACAAGAGGAAGAAACAAAGCTAACGAATCTGCGGCTAAGCTTAACGGCAAATCCGCGAAACATTGATTCACTTTTTGCCTTATACTTATTATATTTCACAAAAACGGATTATCGGAAAGCACAGTATTATTTAAGGCAAGTTGTTGCCCTAGATCCATTTAATCAAGAATATAAAAGATTAGAACAACAACTAAAAAATAAAATAGATTAAAAACTATCGATAAAAAGCAAATGAAAAATCAACATTAAACTGTGGTCTTGATCCTGGCTCTTTACCCAACTCTCGACCATATGCAGCTACATCAATTCGAAAAGTCCCAAATTTCAAGCCTAAGCCTGCATGCAAATACATTTCACTAATACCAACACGCAATGCAATCATATTAATAAAAACTACTTCCGTTCCTACCGCAAGATTTAATATAGGATTTCGCTCAAGTGGCATAAATGACTGAATAATATTACTATAATCAAATAGTACTTGCCACGATGAAAGAACTTTAGCAGACCACGCAATAGGAATATTTATTCCAAATCCCACAGTTAAATCAAAAGGCATAACATGATATTTTTTGCGTGCACCACTACCACTTATTTCATTAACAAATAAGGGTGTATAAATATCATAAGCCATTACGCTTACTTTTAATAAATTTGCCCAGCTATACAAAACACCAGCATCAAGACCAAATCCAACATTGACTAAAAATGGCAAATTTGAAAAAGAAAAATTTGATACAAGATCAGTTATAGAATCTTCGATTAAAAATTCTGTTTGAATAAAAAGCTTAAGTCCACCACCGACAGAAAGCATGTGATTATCTTGATTTATAAGAACATGTCCATAACTAACTTGAGTTGATATCTCATTACCAATACGAATATCAGAAAAATTAAGTGCTGGTATATTTGCAGAAACATACGTATTATTTAGAAGAGCCCAGCCAAAGGCATTATTTGTCGAGCCAAAAACATTTCTTTCTATAGATCCTGCTTGAAGTGGTATGAGATTTAAATTAACATCTAAATTAACGCCGTTATTTTTACTAACTAAATCAGCTAAATCATTGAAAAGATTCTTGCTGAGAAAATTTATGCCAATCAAATCTTGTAACGGCCCGCCAAGGTTTAATTCTAGGGATGGAAACAACTTACCAGGATACTGCAAATACGAGATTTGTTTTTTTATTTTTTTTATATCTTGCTTACTTAACGATGGTTGGTTAAGCATTTCATTTAATCGATTTAACTCACCTTGTATCGAATTTAAAGGAATATTGCCCAACAAAGGCATTCCTGCAGGATTTGAAAACAATGTATAAAAAGTACTGATATCCGCACTAAAATGTTTTCCCATACCATTTGCACGCGTCGTTGATTTTTCATGGCGACGTGCATCATACTCATACGAGAAGCTAACAGAACAAAGGAGTGCAAAAACAACTAATAAAATAAAACGCTTCATATCGCATATCCCTCCATGTACATATATCTACAAAATTACGCTGGCATAAAACCAGAGAAAATGTCATCAAAGCTATTTATGCCTCGAACCTCCGCTAGTGACTCAAAAACACCCATTGCTATGTGAAGTGATTTTTTTGATTCATCACTAATCTTTAACTCATTTATTCCTTTTTGAACATCATCACTATAAACACCAGCAAAACCGTATTCAAGAAAGTCAATAAAATCGTCTATATCAATATTTGGTTCTGATTTTCCCACTTGAATTAAAAGAGTTGTTGTTGCAAGTCCTATTTTAGTTACATTTCCTGCAAAAAAAAGAGTTTGATCAGTTAACAAAAGTTGAATTGCCTTTGTATCAGCAGGAGAGGCTGCATTTTTAATAAGATTGATAATATTAACTTCCTCAGAGCTCATTCCCATATTTATTATATCAGCAACTACTGACATAGAAACAGTTACATCAAAAGCAAGATCTAAAATCTTTTCTTTACTTGCCAAAGGAAGATTTACTATGTCTTGAGAAGATTTTGTACCAATTGCCGTTAAAAGTGAACTCTTTGCCTGTAAATCATTTTGAAAACTGGTATTACTTAGGGCATTAATAAGATCACCAATTGGAAGCTTGCTGTATAGAGCAACTAAATCCCTAACCTGATCTTTTCCAAGTGATGTTGTAAAGGGATCAAAAAAACTTTCACAAGAAATAAATCCCAGTAAAAAAAAGCTTAAAACAAATCCATAAAGTTTATTTTTCATATATTACCTCGCAAAATTAAATTCCTATAAAATATTAGTTAGAATTATGCTAATACTATTATAATAACAAAAGGATGTCAACAATGCAAGCTTTTTAAATGCCAATTTTAAGATGACTTACAAAAGCTACCCAAAAACAGGTATTCATAAAAGACAGCAAAACTGCTGTCTTTTATGAATACATTAAGGATTTATATTTTTTTCATTAACAAGAGTTGGATTCCTAACATTACCAGAAGTAGTATTTACACCTACCTGTCCCTCTTTATTACCTCCCCATGCATAGATCTCTCCATTTTCAGTAAGAACAAGTGCATGCTCCTCTCCACCTGAAACCATTTTTACGCTACCTGGTACAGAAATATGCGTTGGTACTGCATGTACCTCATAGCTGCCCTCGCTAAATTTCAGTCCCCATGTATATACTTGCCCATTAGTGCTCAAAGCAATGCTAGATTTCTCTAAATTTCCAGCTCCCATTGTTTTCAAATCAGAATGTCCTATTGAAGTTGGCGTTTTTACAACATCAGAAACATCTCCATTACCAAGTTGACCCCTATTATCATTTCCCCAAGAATGCACACTACCATTAATAAAAGCAAAAGAATGACTGCGGCCTCCTGAAACAGATGTTACCCCAGAAGCAATTTCTACTGGTATATTACTGTTAGTATTAGTATTATTGCCCAGTTGATAATCTGAATTAGCTCCCCAACTCCAAAGAACTCCAGTACTGTCTATAGCAAAAGCATGACCTAACGCAGCTTCAATAAATTTTATATTTTTACCCTTTGTTGCAAAAAAAGCTATTTTTGTTGGCTTGGTAACAGTAGTAGAATTACCATGCCCTAACTGCCCATACGTATTAGTACCCCAAGAATAGACAGACCCATCAGAAGCAAGAGCTAGCGAATAACTAGCGCCTGCACTAATAGCCACAATAGTAGGTGTAGGTGATATCATTGCAGATTGATTATAAAATTTTGTTACCAGAGTAGGTGCTTGAATATTATCCGCAGTTTCACCTGTACCAGTTTCACCTGTACTATTAGCTCCCCATGTATAGAGTTTACCCTCTCGTGTTAAAGCAAGACTATGAAAGGAACCACTAGCAACAGATTTAAATGGAGGCAAAGAGGCACCAGCATTATCTTTAGCAATAAGATTTGGAATTTTAGTATTGGAAGAAGAAGCTAGACCAAGTTGGTTAAACCTATTATTTCCCCACGCATATAACGCTCCTCCTGATGAAACAGCAAGAGAATGGTATTTACCTGCAGCAATAGCGTCATAGGTAAAATGCGTATACTTTACATAATTACCACTTACCACTCCGTTAGTAACAAATTTTTGTGCTATATAGCTAGAAGAATCAAGCGTGATGTTCTTGTGGACATATACCGTTTTTGCATATGTATATAGGCGATAATTATCTGCTACAGCAGATGCAAATTTTTTACTATCAACATACACCGTTGAAAGCTTCTCATTGTTAATAAAAGCAGCTTCTCCAATATAAATATCTCTGTCTGGAATAGTTATCGTCTCTAGTTTTTGATTAGCAAAAGCTCTTTCTCCTATTTCTAAACGAGAGCTACCATCTTTAAAGGTTACTCTCGTCAGTGACCCACTATTATCGCTCGAAAATGCAAATGCACCAATAACTTCTACATTAAGAGGAATATCCAATGTAGTAATTTTGCTGTTATAAAAAGCCTTTTCGCCAATTTCACTTAGATTGCTTGGAAGCTGTAATGTAGTAATTTTGCTGTTGCTAAAAGCTTCTTTTCCAATAGTTAAAGGATCAGTTCCACCTGAAGCAAAGCTTAAACTAGTTAGCGTGCCATCAACTCGGGCTGAGAATGCATCCGCTCCAATTTCCTTTAGATTGCTTGGAAGATGTAATGTAGTAAGTGGCTGATCCATAAAAGCAGCTTTTCCAATAGTTAAAGGAATAGATCCCCCAGAAGCAAAACTCAAATTAGTCAGCGTTGCATGATCAGTACGATTAGAATAAAAGGCTCTCTCTCCAATATGGGTTACATTATTTGGAATCTCCAATGTCGTGAGTACATGACCGCTAAAAGCTTCGTTTCCAATAGTTAAAGGTTTATCTCCTGGAGTAAAGGTTAGTTTTTGCAGCAGATGTAAATTCCCCCCTCCTGATGACGGCATACCAATCTTAAAAGCACCATCCCCTATAAGCTCCATAGTATGAGGTAGAGTTACACTACTAGCATAAAAGGCATCGTAAAATGCTTGAGAACGGATAACTCTAACATCCTCAAATGAATGTCTATGGTTTATAACAAAATCAGACCCACTATAAGCACCTCTGCTGTATACACCATAAAGACCACTTGGCTTATCAATAGAAAAGTTAAAATACTTATTCCAATTTACATTATCAACACCTCCATTCCAATCTTTATGAAAGGAGTTCGGAATACGGTCATATTTAGTCAGAATAGTATTTTTTTCAGTTTTAATGCCAGTAAAAGCATTTTCTCCTATCTTTATGTTTCCCCCTTCAATCCATACATGAGATAGAGAAGCGTTATCTCTAAAGGCATTCGATCCAATGTCCAGGAGCCACCCCGAGTCCTTAACAAACTCTACTACGCTTATATTTTGATATCTAAACGCACTACTTCCGATTTTTAAGGACCTTCTGTTAGGGTCAAAATTTAACGATGCAAGAGTTGGTTTACCAGAAGTAGCTATAAAGGCACAAGCACCTATTTCCGTTATATAACGAGGAATACTTAACTCCGTAAGATCTTGATATGCAAAAGCATAATCAGCAATTACAGCATCAGTATCTTGCTCAAAAACAAGTCTTTTCAAGGTTCCTTTACCAGGAGCAACTGCAAAGGCAGATTTTCCAATATAACCAAAGTTTGTAGGGAAAATTAGTTCAGTAATTTTTTGATTTCTAAACGCATTGTCCTCTATCTGTATCCGTACGTATTCATTATAACCTTCAAAAACAACACTTGTAATTGTTCCACTATCAGATTCTGCACTAAAAGCATCTTCTCCAATAGATTGCACAGTGGAACCAATTTTTACACTTGTAATATTTTTATCATTTATAAAGGCTCTAGCTCTTACGCCACGTACCGAAACTCCTTTGTGCAGAGAAGGAATCACTATCTTTGAAGACTTCACTGTTCCTCTCCCTTTTACAAGGTAGACTTCATTCTCATCAAGCTCATACTCAAGTGATCCCCAGCTTACATTATTTACCTTACCATTCCAATTTTCATGCCAGTTTGCAGGTTTTTCTTCATATTCTGCTAGAATAGTGTCTGAAACCTTTGAGATATCTGCAAAAGCATATTCTTTTATGGTCGAATCACCATTAGGAATATATACACTAGATAAGTTCTTATTATATCTAAACGCATCAGCTCCAATAACCTGTATATTGAAAGGTACTATGAGTTCACCTATATCTTGATTTGTAAAAGCATAGTCTTCAATAGTCAGACCATCACTATATCGCACTCCTGGAAAAGACAGATGCTTAAGAGTGCCCCTATCTCTTTCTGCTGCAAAAGCACTTTTTCCAATCTTTGCAATATTGCCACCAATCGTTACACTCGTTATGTTCTCACCCTTAAAAGCTTCAGCCTTTATTTCTGTAACACGGGTAGATCTGTACGTATCTGGTATAATAATACTTTCCCCCCTAAAAGATCCTATACCTGCTACATGGTAGACATTACCTACGCTCTCATAGTTAAGAACTCCTCCCCATATTACATTACCTATCTTACCATTCCAGTTTTCGTGCCAGCCTGCAGGTTTTTCTAAATCCAATGCAATAATAGTTTCTGGATTAGTTTTAATGCCAGCAAAAGCACGGTCCTCTATAGTCAGTACTCCCTCTGGAATAAATACAGCTGCAAGTAAAGCATTACCAGAAAAAGCTTTTTCCCCAATAGAAGTTGTCCCGCTTGGAATTTCTACCCCTCGTATGTCTTGATTTTCAAATGCTTTATCTCCAATAGTTAAAGTATTATTAGTACCATCTGATTTGAAGATAAGTTCGTTTAAATTTCCTGCACCTTCACTTACAGCAAAAGCAGAGTTGCCAATTGTTTTTACATTTTTACCAATCGTTACACTCTTTACATTTGTATCACCCGCAAAAGCTGAAGCCTTTATTTCAGTAATAGGTCGATTTTTATGTGTTGCACAGATGATAATATCTCCACCACTTTTACCTCCCCTACCTATTACATGATAAGCATCATCTATTAACTGATAGTCAAGAAGTCCTCCCCAAACTACATTATCTACTTTACCATTCCAGTTTTCATGCCAACCACTAGTTAGTCCCAGAAATGCTGATACAATTGTACCTTCCTCCGTTACAATACCAGTAAAAGCATTTTCCCCTACAGTCATTACTCCCAATGGTATAAATACATACATCAATGAACTATTATTTTTAAAGGCTTCACTTCCAATATCAGTCGTATTAAGGGGAAGAGTTAACTCTATAAGCTTTTGATTAATAAAACTACGGTCCTTAATGACGAGATCTATTCTATTACTTCTTTCAGCAAACGTTAGAGTTTCTAGTGTTCCACTTCCTGCAGCTGCTGCAAAGGCTGAGTCTCCAATATAAGCTACTTTATCATGTATCTCCAATGCAGTAAGTTTTTGATTAATAAATGCTTCGTTACGTATAAATACTTCAGCCGTGCCACCAGCAACAAGGTTCAAACTAGTAATCGTGCCACTTCCTGCAGCTGCTGCAAAAGCAGAGTTGCCAATTACTTTTACATTTTTACCAATCGTTACACTCGTTATGTTACCATCATCCTTAAAAGCTTCAGCCTTTATTTCCGTAACAGGTAAAGATCTATGCGTATCTGGTATAATAATAGTTTCACCTACAAAAGATCCTCTACCTGCTACATGGTAGACATTACCCTGCACTAGCTCATACTTAAAAACTCCTCCCCATATTACATTACCTACCTTACCATTCCAGTTTTCGTGCCAGCCTGCAGGTTTTTCTAAATCTCCTGTAATAATAGTTTCTTCCTCCGTTACAATACCTGTAAAAGCATTTTCCTTTATAGTACTTACTCCCGACGGAATAAATACATAAGCCAATAAAGAATTGTTATAAAAAGCGTTTATCCCAATAGAAGTTGTCCTTTTTGGAATTTCTACCTCTACTATTTTTTGATACCTAAATGCATAATCTCCAATAGTTAATCCTTTATCATTACCTGATTCAAAAGTCAGTGTTGTTAAAGTTCCTTTACCAGAGTCTCCATCAAAAGCATGGTTGCCAATTTTAGTCGTCCTATTTGGAATCTCTAACGTTTCTATTTTTTGATACGCGAATGCATAATCTCCAATAGTTAATTCTTGCGTGTTACTCCCTTTTTCAAAGGTCAGCGTTGTTAAAAATTTCTTTGACGCGGTTGCATCAAAAGCATTGTTGCCAATTTCAGTCACCCTATTTGGAATTTCTAACGTTTCTATTTTTTGATAACTAAATGCACACTCTCCAATAGTTAATCCTTTATCATTACCTGATTCAAAAGTCAGTGTTGTTAAAGTCCCGTTATAAACGTCTGCATCAAAAGCAGAGTTGCCAATTTTAGTCGTCCTATTTGGAATCTCTAACGTTTTTATTTTTTGATACGCGAATGCCTTATCTCCAATAGTTAATTCTTGCGTGTTACTCCCTTTTTCAAAGGTCAGTGTTGTTAAAGTTCCTGAGCTATATGATCCTGCCTCAAAAGCACGATTGCCAATTGTTTTAATATTTTTACCAACATGCACACTTGTTATATTGGTATCACCCTTAAATGTTTCTGCTTTTATTTCCGTTACTGGCAAACCTTTATAGGTACTCGGTATAATAATGATTGAACCTTTTTTCTTCCCTCTTCCTACTACATGATAAACACCATTTTCCAACTGATAGTCAAGCACACCATCCCAGCTTACATTATCTATCTTGCCATTCCAATTTTCATGCCAGTTTGCAGGTTTTGTTTCATAATCTGTTACAATTGTACCTTCCACCGTTACAATACCAGTAAAAGCATTTTCCCCTATAGAAATAACATCTAATGGAATAAAAACACTTTCCAAAGAATCGTTATTCTTAAAGGCTTCACTTCCAATAGATTTTACTTTTTTAGGAAGCATCAATTCTGTAAGTTTTTGATTAACAAAGCTACTATTCCCAATGCTGATATCTTGTTCATTTACTTCAGCAAACGTTAAGGTTCCTAAGGTTCCACTTCCTACAGCGGCACCAAAGGCAGAGCTTCCGATTAACTTTATCCTACTAGGCATCTCCAGTGCAGTAAGTTTTTGATTAACAAATGCTTCTTGTTCAATATTTAACGCACCTGTGCCACCCTCAGCAAAGCTCAAGCTCGCAATCGTTCCACTGCCTGCAGCCGCACCAAAAGCTGATTTTCCAATTGAAGTTATATTTCTACCAATCGTTACACTCGTTATATTACTATCACCCTTAAATGCTTCTGTCTTTATTTCTGTTACAGGTAATTTTTTATATGTATTGAGTATAGTGATACTTGAACCTTTTTTGCTCCCCCTACCTACTACGTGATACGTCTTGCTTACAAGCTGATAGTCAAGAATTCCACCCCAGCTTACATTATCTACTTTACCATTCCAATTTTCATGCCAACTTGCTGGTTTTGCTTCATATTCTGTTACAATGGTTGCTTCCTCAGAAATAATATTTGTAAAAGCATTTTCTCCTATAGTTGTTACACTAGATGGAATAAATACATCTGCAAGTAAAGCATTGTCCTTAAAGGCCTCACTTCCAA
>JBOFSR010000002.1:0-28713 GCA_051651645.1 Treponemataceae bacterium
CTAGGCGATAAGCCAAAGACTGCACAGGACGAGAGGAACGAGAAAGAGAGTGCGTTTAGCAAATGGCAGAATGAAAATTTTTCTTTTGAAAAAATGTTAAAAGAAGATAGCGGTCTTGAAATAAAAAAAGAAACTGAAAAGGCTATACTTTTAAAAGTTCCAACTTATGAAATATATACAAAAAAATGGGGACACACAACATTTTGGATACCTAAAACAATGAAAGATAACCTTAGCTTTGTGAAAAAAAAGTTCAAAGAAGCAGAAGAAGAAGTTAAGTCAACGTATAGTTCTTTTAACGTTAGACTTGATTATGACATAAACTATTTTGGTACGAAAGAATACAACGAAACAGTATTAAGCAAAAAAAATGATTCTAATATATCGGAAGATGCTAAAAAAGGAAATGAATCAGTTGAAAAATCAATTAATAAAAGTGATGATGATTTTGATAAAATAAATATTGATTTCGCAATAAAACTTAAGGATTATTTTAAAGACAAAGATGGTAATTTTAGTTTAAAGAATAATGGAGAATCATTAAAAAACATAGAGAAGCTGTATAAATTAAAAGATTTTCCAGACGGACTAGATCTTGAAAATCTTTTAATCGACCACATAGGAAGCGATGTAATACATTATTCAGGCGGTGGAGACTGGCAGGATGTTGTAAATTTTTCTATAAGGCTTGTTGATGGAGAGCTTAGAATCACAGATAAATTTGAAAGTCATAAAAAAGAAAAAAAGCATAACGATTATTATTTCAATAAATACCAATCATTTTTTGATAATATTGGTTCAGTAAACAAAAGCCTTGATGACAAGTTTAGCCTATTCAAGAAAAAAATAATGGATCATCTTAATTCTATTGATGATGATGAGTATGTTACCGACAGCGATATTCAAAAAGGCGAAAAAATAAACAAGTCTTTTTTTGTCTTATCAGGAAGTAAGCTTATGGTTAAAAAATCAGGCTATCCTATAGGAACAATAAGAGAAAGAAAAGATGGAAAAAAATATATTAAAATTGCACCAAACAAGTGGAGAGCAAAGTATGATAATAATTCAAAGGGGGCAAAGCTTGCAATCGCTGCAATAAAAAAGCAAGCTGATAAATGCAATACTTCAGGCGAGCTTATGAAGCTTGTATTAGAACATAAAGATCGTTTTAGTGATAACAACGGAAACCCTTTACCATTTGTTCAGGAATTAAGCTCTTATGTATCAAATTTAAATGATTCTATTGAGTTAAATGCAGGCAAAGAAAAAAATATTCCTAAAGAAAAAAACAACACAGAATCTGAAAATGAAACAAAAAAAGAAGAAACCAAAAAGGAAAACGCTGAAGTAAAAGAAAAAACAGGTTTAGATAAAATAAAAGATAAGTACGAAAATGCAAAGTCGATAGATGGAGATGATGACGAAATACAAATAGGTAAAGAAATTATTGCTGGTACGTGGAAGCTTGTAGAGGCTGATACGCCAACAGCAAGCCATGACGAAAAGACATTTAGAAAAACAGAAGGATTTCCAACGACAGAAGATGGATATACCGTAAACGACAGGGATTATGAACAAGATAAGTTTGCACAAGAAGCGGTAATGAATATAGGAAGCGATTACGACGGAAGGGCTTTAGGTGTTGACAATCCTATTGTTGTTACTCAGGATGGCGTTGTTATAAGCGGAAACAACAGAACTATGAGCAGTAAAATAGCTGCAGAAAAAGGCACCGATAGTGAATATATAGAAGCACTTGAAAGAAAAGCTAAAAAGTTTGGATTTACAAAAGAGCAGGTAAAAGAGTTTAAAAACCCTCGTGTTGTTTTTGAGGTGGATGAAAAAGACTACACAACAGAATTATTTGCAAAGTTTAATCAAAGCTCGCAAAAAGAAATGGGTACTACTGAAAAGGCGGTAAAAATATCTAAGCTTATAAAAACTGATACTGTAGAAAGCATTGGCGATATAATGAGCGAATATGAGACGCTTGGGCAGATGTATTCAAATAACAGGGCGGTACAGTCAATTTTCGGAAAATTTAAAGACGCAGGTCTTGTAGCAGAAAATGAAATATCAAGATATGTTGAAAATGGAAGCATTACAGAGGATGGAAAGAATTTTGTTGAAACAGCTCTTATAGGATCAGTAATGAACGAAAAAAATATACGAGGTCTAAATAGAGCTGGATGCAGAAGCATTAGGGCATCTCTTGTACGTGCGATAACGCCATTGATAGAAAACAAGGGGTTGAGTGGATTTAGTATAAACAAAGAGCTTAATGAGGCTGTTGATATTGCAATGCAAGTCGCTATAAATAGAGATAAGCATATCAGTGTTTCTGAATTTGCTACACAGCAAAACATGTTTGAAAAAATTGATAAAGTCGCCATAGAGCTAGCAAAAAAACTTGAGGGAACTCAAAAAAGTTTTAGCGAGTTTATGAGAACATTAAATGGTGGTTTGAAGTATTCAGCAAATGGAGAGGTGGATATATTTTTAGGCGACGTAGAGAGCAAAGAAGATATTTTATCTCGTATGTTAAACATTAAATCATCAATAAAAAAATCTGTTTCTGATATTTTAAATAATATAATGTATTTTGGAGGGGAAAATGCTAACAATTAAAATAAACAAAGAAGTTTGCGATGAAATATTAAAGTCTATTGGTAAAAAAGATTTAAGCAAGCTTCACAAAGAGGTTATAGTTGATAAGAACGGAAAAAGAAAAACTGTTTGGAAAAAAAATGAACAAATAAAAAACAACGATAACGGATCTAGTAAAGAAGATGATAATGCTAATAATACATCATCTATAAATATAGGCGATTATGTTGAATTTAAGAATGGAGATATTGTAACAACAGGAGAAGTTGTTGCAAAAGGAAAAGACGGACTAATTGTTGACGGTACAGGAAAACAAAAAGGTATTAGGTACAAGGTTAAAAATGAAAGCGTTATGAATAGCTATATATCTCCAAATAGCTTTAATGCCGAACAATGGAAAGAAAAATATACTGACAAAAAAGCAACTAATAATCAAGAAGGAATAGATTATGTTTTAAGCTTATACGGAAAAGACGGAAAGGAAATTGCAAAAAAGGCAAAAGAAACTGAAAAAAGAGTAAAAGAACAAACTGAAACCATTAGCAAGTATAGATTAAGTGGAGATGGCGTAACGTCTGTTTATACACCAGAAAGAGAAAGGTTGCACAATAAAATACTTCAAAGCTTTTTTGATCCCAACAAACTTAAAAGTGCTAAACCTAATGCAGGAGAAGATCCAACATTTATAATGCTTGGAGGAAGAGGCGGTAGCGGAAAATCTAAATTTAAAGGGCTTGTGTATGATGACGATAAATTTATTGTTATAGACGCTGACGCAATAAAAGAGCAGCTGCCAGAGTATGAAGGATGGAACGCTGGAGAAGTTCATGAGGAAAGCTCTGATTTAGCAAAAAAAATTATTGATATGTCAAAAAAATTAGGTCTAAACATTGTTATTGATGGTACAATGGGGGATGTTAAAAAAGCTGTAAAGCAAATGCAAGACTTTAAAAGCGTTGGATATAAAACAGAGGCTCATTACATGTTTTTGCCAGTACAAGAATCAACAAAAAGAGCAATAGGAAGATTTAAGACTGAAAAAAATGATTATAGCGGTAGATTTGTTCCTTTGAATATGCTTGTAGGCATGGTTGATAATGAAAAAGCTTTTGACGAAGTGAAAAAAATTGCCGATAACTGGACTTTTAACACAAATTATGGCGTTGGAAGGAACGATCCGCCAAAGGTAATATCAAAAAAAATATAGAAAATAGCGGTTGATTTTTATTTAAAACTATGGTAATATTAGTCATGGAGGATTGTTATGGAATTAAAAAAAGAGAAATTTGTAAATGATGTTTATATGAGCAAAGATGATTTTTCAAAAAACATTGGCGATTATAAAAATGCAGATCAACGAAATTATTTTATATCCCTTGCAAAGCAGATGCAAGCTAACGATCCGCAATGGCTAACGCCTGATAGAAAAGCATATTTTGGGTTATAAAACAGTAAAGTTGCTTGTGTTAAATAATTGGTGTATTTGTAGACTTGTCTATAAATTTTATTTCTAAATAAGAATCAAATGCATCAGCTATTATTTCTAATTCTTTGGTTTTGAAAGAATTTCTTGACATTTTTTGGTTAAAATTTGCGGTGCTTTGGTTTGTTTTTCTTGCAACAGCAGCATTGCTTATCTTTTTTTTAACACAACACAGGTTTATATATTCTTTTATATCCATATATTAGTTATCGGCAATAGTGTAATGGTATATAAATATTTATAAAAATAATAAAATGATTGACATTATAAATTAAATAATTTATAATTCGTAATAATACAAAAAACTAGCAAGATTTGCACTTAAAAAAGGCAGTCGTAGAACAAACAGAGAAAAACTCTTTGTTTGCTTTGATGGCTGTCTTTTTTTTTATTTAAGGTGCAAAAAGATGACAAAAGAAACTTTTAGCGATTTTTATTTAAATCTCACTGTTAGAAAATCAATAGATGAAAAGGTAGATGAAAACGGAAATTATATCTTTGAAGTAGAAGCATCTAATGAAAATATTGACTTGCAAAATCAAATAGTACTACAAGAGGCGTTGCTCAAAAGCAAGCATAATTTTTTATCAAACGGCGTTGTATCTTGCGACCATTTACATAAAACAAAAGACGAAAACGGAAAAACAATCTCGGATAACTCAATGGTTATCGGAGAGCCTATTGATGTTAAGACAGATGGCTCTAAAACAATTGTTGTAGGAAAACTTTATTCAACAAACAAAAAAGCACAAGAGTTTATTGATTTGTTAAAGGCTGGATCTACAAGGGTAAAAGCAAGTGTTGGCGGAATGTTTCCAAAAGTAGTAGAAGACGCAAAAACAGGCGTAGAAAAAATAACTAGTATTTTTTGGAATGATTTAGCTCTTACTGTTTCGCCAGTCAACAACACAGTTGGTGCTGCAATTTTTGCTAAATCAATGAATTCTAATGAATTTGTAGAGCTTTATAAATCGCTAGAGGCTGGAGGTGGAACAGATTCAGCTAATTTTAGAGGTGGGCGTGCTTTAATTCCTGAAAATCTCGGAGAAAAAACATTAGAAACAAGCGAAAAGGATGTTATACGTTCATTAATTGCAGCGCTGGAAACAGGTGAAGTAAAAAATAATGACCAAGCAGAAAGATTTTTGATAAGCAACGGATTAGATAAGGATCAATCACGTGAAGTAGTGCGTGAAATAATAAATCAAGGAGGCAAAATGATGAAGAAATCATTTTCCGAAATAGTTGGCGATCTCCTGAAGTCTCTAAAAAAAGACTGCAAGGATGATGAAATTAAGAAAACTGATGACAGTTATCAAAATGATGCTGATCAAAAAGAAGAAGACGACGACGAAAAAAAGGATTCTGAAAACGAACAGTCTGTAGATACTGTAGATGCTACAGATGTTCTTAAATCTCTTGATTCTGAAATTAAAGAGATTCGGAAGTCATTGGCTTTATCAAAATCTTTGGATGATAAAATCAATGATATAGGTGGTGCTGTTACACAGGTTGCAGAGATGGTTGCTCTTATTGCAAATCAAAAAATACCTCCATCATCAGCTTTGTATAAAAGCATTGACAGTAGCGATGTTATGAAAAAAAGTAACACATCTCACGGAGTACCTACGGCTCAAGAGTTTGAAAAAATTCAAGAAACTCTTATTCGCTGTGTAAACGAGGGAAAGCTTGATATTACAAAATCAAGTTTAATCTCGTCATCTGTACAAAAATGTATGTCAAGCGGAACTCAAATTAAACCTGAATATGTTGAGTTTTTGAAAAATGAAATGGGGGGTAAATAATGTCATTTTTTACTAATGGAAACGCATCTTCGGGTGCTATGGGAGCGCAAGATTTTGAAAAGCTAAACAAAGCGTTAGAAGCTGGTTACGGAACAGATTCGTCAACCTTTACAGGTGGGCGTGCTTTAATTCCTGAAAATCTTGAATCTGATACAATAAACGTTGTAAATCAGTTAAAATCTGATTGTAAGGTAATGGCGAGCGTTAGAAAAGTTCCAGTAAAATCTACCGTTCACGAGGTCAACGTAAGAGACCAGTTTGGCGATTACAAGCACAATACTGTTGCTGAAGCAGGAGAATCTTTATCAACCAGTCAAGGTATTAAACGAAAGTATTTTGAAACTAAATACTTGCAATCATTACGTTCTGTAACAGAGCAAATGAATCAAGTAGAAGCTTTTGAAAGTGCTTATGCATCTGAAAAACTTGCTGGTCTTGAAACAATTATTCAAAGTGCGGAATATTTAAATTTTCACGGAGATAGTGATGTTGTACCTACGGAATATGACGGATTTATTTCAGCGATCAACAAAGCTCCTGAAAAAGAGCAAAATATTATAAACATGAAAGGTCAAACACTGGGATCTGTTGATGGCGGAGAAAAATTGTTTAGAAGAATTGGGTTAAAAGTTTATCAAAACGGTGGCACTATTGAGAAAGCTTTTTTTCCTCCTGTTTTAGCTGAAAATATACTCGAGATGTTTGATGAAAGAATGAGATTTTTTCCAACGTCTAATACTCTTGCTGTTGAAGAGATACCAATGTATCCTTTACCAACAGGTGGTTCTATTAAGTTGAGTGGAGATACTGCTGGATCTAATAAATTCTTCGAGCCTAAAACTACTGTATTTGCGTCTGGTGATGCTGTAAAACGACCACCTAAGCCACAGTCGGTAACCGTTATTGCAAAGCCAAATACAACTGGATCGCTTTTTGAATCATCTGACGAAGGCGATTACATGTATTCTGTACATGCAAAAAATCAGTATGGCATATCAGCAAAAACAGAGATTTCTGTCCCTGTATCAGTTGCAAAAGGATCTTCTGTAGAAATAACAATAACGCCTGAAGCTGGAGTTGATGCTACAGGTTTTGTTATTTGTAGATCTAAAAAAAATGGAACTGAAATGATGGAAATGATTTCTATTCCAAATAGCGGAAAAGATTCAACAGTGTTCACCGATATTAACAGTGATATACCTGGAACTGCTTCTATGTTATTCTTGCCACGAACAACAATTCAACCAATTTATGCATACGGTCAGCTTTCACCAGCTCGTACATTCCCATTGTTTTCTAACAATAAGGCTGAAACTCCATTTTTAGTTATGATGTTTGGTGCGTTAGAAGTGCGAGCGCCTAAACAATTTGGACTTGTAAAGAATATCGCTTACAACGGAGGATTGTAGTAATGGGAAGACCAAAAAAAAATTGCTGCGAAAGCCAAGAGCCTACAGAACCTGAAAGTCAAGAGCCTACAGAACCTGAAAGTCAAGAGCCTACAGAGCCTGAAAGCCAAGAGCCTACAGAACCTGAAAGTCAAGAGCCTACAGAGCCTGAAAGCCAAGAGCCTACAGAACCTGAAAGCCAAGAGCCTACAGAGCCTGAAAGCCAAGAGCCTACAGAGCCTGAAAGCCAAGAGCCTAGTGTTAATGGGAAAACTAAATTGTTTTGTGAAGCAAGAAAAGGAAAGACCATTGTTGCAATAACAGGTTGTAAAATAACTTTTGATGAAAAAGGTTATGCAACTTGTTGCGGTGATGACGCTTTGTATCTTTCAAATATAGAATCTATTAAAGTTGTAAAATGATTACGGCTGTAGAGGTAAGCAAAAAAATTATCATCACCATTAGTGATACTACTCATGAGTGGTACAAGCTAGAAAGATGCAAGTACCGTGATGATAATTGGCTTATCTATACAGAAGACGGTTTTGTTGCTAGAGACGATGATAGTATCCCTGTTAGAGTTAATGGGGATACTATTGATAATTCAAATATAGAGAATACGTTGTATATGTACAGGTATTCTGATTATGATGATGAAAGCCATTCTGATTATAATTATTCAAGTTGGGTAAGGGTTGGGAATACAGAATCAATAGGGTATACATTTAATAATTATATTATACCTTGTGGACAGTGGGGAGAAATAGTAACAGCAGATGACATGCGGTTTACTTATCTTTGGGGTGTTGATTTAAAATCGGCTAACGGAGATTCAATTAGCGACGATCAAATTAACTACTTCATTAATGCAAGTGCAGAAAGTATTGCACGGCAGCTTAATATAACAATAAAAAAGAAAAAACTTAGATACAACCCAAAAGAAAGGGGTTTGAAAAAAACAATAGATTACGACAAAGAAGAGGGTGTTTACGATTTTAAATATTCTCGTATTGCTAGATATGGAATTATCAAAACAAGAGAAAGACCAATAATTAAACTTCATAAATTAGAGTTGTTAAGAAGGATGATAGGATCAAAAGATTTAAAAGATACTACTGTTGTTGACAAGACAAAGGGTATTCTTAAGCTGATGGAAAAGCCTGTTAGACCATCTGATACAAGCGACAGAATAGCAACCGCTATTAATTCATACGGAAAAGACACGTATTCAACAAATTTATTTTATGCCATAGATTATGATGCAGGATTTGAAACATCTGACGATATACCTGATGATTTAAGAGAAGTTATAGCAAAAAATGCAGCCGTAAGTATGTTAAATATTATTGGAGATGGTTTAATGAGTGGGTTTAGCAGCTCTTCATTATCAATGGATGGATTATCTGAAAGCTTTAGCTCTACTCAATCAGCAACAAGTGCTTATTTTGGAGCGAGAATAAAAGAATATAAAGATGATATCCAAAACTACCTAAAAGATAGTAAAAATAAATTTGGAAGTATGGTAATAGGGAGCTTGTAATGGGACAAGGTCTAGGCAAGGATTCACCAGTAGTTTTATTGCTTGGAAAAGAAAACTACGAGGCTCTTATAAGCAGGCATGGACAGTGGACAAGATGGAGAGTTTCAAATAAATGTCCATGTGTTAAGCATACATCACAACAGCCTGATATTCATTGCGATAAGTGCGGCGGATTAGGGTTTGTTTATACATATCAAAAAAAAAGAATAATAACTCAAACAGTTTTAATAAAAGATGAAACAGGCGTTGTACAATTAAAAGAAAGATATGAAAAGTCACGACTGGTTAAAGTTTATGACAACACAGGAATAATTTATAGCGACGTTGAGAAAAAAGGTGTGTTTGTTTTTATAAATGGAAAACCACCAAAGAAGAGTAGTTATCTAACGATTCTAATGGAAGATGATATTTTAATGCTTGTTGACAATGCAAGCTGCACTTCTATTGGGTATGGAAATTATAGAGTAGATGGATTGAGGGTTTCAAGACCTAGTACCGATGGACTGTATCACAACGTACCTTGCGATATTGAAAAGATAGATAAGGTTGTAGATGCAAAAAATGAAATATACGAAGTAAAAGAATTGAGGCAAGATTGTTTTTATATAGATGAAAAATTAGATGATGAAGGAAATGCTATACCAATAGAAAATCCAGTAAATGCGTACGGAATTAGCTACATAGAACCGTTTACATTTGTTATATTAAGTCAAAATTTAACAAAATCTGACGCTCAGCATGTACAAGAGCAAAACGGTGATGCGGTATTAACATTTCCGTACGCCTATGATGTTGCAAATGATGATGTAGTAACAGTACTTTCGGGTACTTATACTAACAAAAACGTAATAACAAAGAAAAACAATTTATACGATGTGATACCAGCATATTTTGTTGATGAAGTTATTTGTTGTATTGGAAAGAAAAGGGAGTATACACAAGGAAAGGATTTTATTTTAATTGGGACAAACAGGCTAAAATGGACATGTGATGACATGCCTTCTAATGGAGAGGCTTATTCAATAACATATAAAGTTAATCCTACTTACAAGGTTGTAAAAGCAATACCACAAATACGTACAAGTGAAAATCAAAGAATGCCTAAAAAAGCGGTTGTAAAATTATTTGATACTTACGGAGAAAAAAGAGGGGTAAACAAGCAAGATGGTTAAACTTGATATAACTCTTAATAATGATTTATTATTCCAAATACAATCTCAACTAGAGGCATTTACTGGAAAAAATGGGGGAAAGATAGCACCTGGAATGAAATGGGCTTTTGAAGAATCAGCCAATTTGATAAAAAAATCATGGCAAGGCTGGGCTGGTGGATCTAAAAGCATTCCGTATTTATCTGACTTAAAAAGTCCTAGTGCAAGACTTGCTCAATCAATAAAAAAGAACAAGAGATCTGATTTTGATATATCAGTTGAAAGCAATTCCGCTCACATGAGCAGGCTGCAGGATGGTCAAGAAGAATTAGATATGAAAAAAACACATCCATACGGAAAGAAAAGCAGGGTTTCAAAAGATAACGTTCCTTACTTAATAATACCGATGAGATGGGGTACACCGAACAGCAAAGGCGGAAAAAGAGCTAGTTTCGGAAACACAATAACGCAGGATGCCTACAATATTATAAGGTCAAAAAACTTTAAAAAAAGTACAACAACAGGAGATATTAAGTTAGAAAAAAATTATAAAGGCGAACAGATAGAAAGGGCTGTATATAATTGGGGTGATAAACTTGATTCCGATGGAAATATGGGCGGAATGGTAAGAATGCAAACAGGAAAAAGCTCTTATTTAACATTTAGAATAATAAGCGCAAAAAGCAAAGACACAAGCTGGATACGCAAAAGAGTAGAAGGTATAGATATAGAGGGTGGTTTAAAAAAAGGTCTTGAGCCATATATACAAAAAATTATGCAAGCAGGAATAGAGCAAGACTTAGATATATAAAGTAATTGACAAGTATTTATTTTTATTTTATTATAAATATGACATTAATTAAATCGTTTGTACTTTAAAAAGGCAGCGTAAACACGTCAATAATAGATGTGCTTATGCTGTCTTTTTTTTGGAGTTTTTATAAATGAGATGTTTTATTAACAGAGGATTGATTCTTGAGCATTGCATAAGAGATGCTATACACAAGTATTTTGATGACATAAAACTAGAAGAACTATATAAAAATTTTCATGTATCAGTAACAAACGATCATCCATTTGCTGAATTATACAAGCACGACAGCTTAACAGCAGCAGATTATTTCCCTTCTGTTATTATAACTACAGAAGAAGACAGCAAGCCGAGAGACCTTATGGATTTATCTCCAAACATTGACTGTATAGGTATAAATATTGATGACTTAAACGAAATTACTAAAACTACAAAAAAAGTAGGCGATGAGGAAATTGAACTTTCAGGAATATGCAATGTAATCGAAAAAAGTATTTTGGACTACCTTAAAAAAGAACTAGAAGACAAAGGTATGGTTTATGGTTATTCATGCACGACAAGGAAAAAAGATACTATTTCAATAGAAATATGGGCGGAAAATATACAATTAAAAAACGAACTGTACGAGCAATTGCGTCTTTTTATCGTTTCAAATTTAGAAAATTTTCTTGAAGTTGATTATGGATTTTATGCAATTGACGTTATCGAGACGTCTTTGGTTGGGCATAGATCTAATAATTACAATATAGATTTTGACGTTGCTTTAACAGGTGGGCATATATCTTTTGATGTAAATTATTGCATAGAGCAAATAGTTATTGATACGGATATCAAAGAGCTGCACGGAGAAATAATAACGGAGGTAATAGATCGTGTCAAGACCGAAAAAAACAAGCGATGAATTGAATTTTGTACAAAATGATCCTGTGGAGAGTTGTGTAGAAAATATTGGACTGGAAAGATTTTTGCAAATCTCGCCACAGCCTAACGGAATAACAGCATTGTTGCGTAGAAATTATTCGACATGTGTTAAAACGAAAGAAAACTGGCTTTTAACGATAGAAGAAATTCTTAATCAAAAAATAACATAAGGGGGAAATTATGGGTGTTCAACCAGCAAGATTTAATAGTGCAGGTCAATCTTCTCAACACTATATACCAGGTGTATATGGAAGGGATAAAAATGTTCCATCAGGGACAGGTGTGTCATCAGGCAATTTGTGTATTATAGGTAGCTCTTTGGGCGGAAAACCTCTGTCGATGCATGTTGCAGGAGATACAGCTGAAGCAAAAGAGATTTTAACTAGTGGGTCTTTACTTGATGCAGTAGCTCATGCGTTTAATGGAAGTACTACATTTGTACCGCAAAGAGTATTTTTTATACGTGTTAATAATGGAACACAATCTAGTATTGAGCTGTTAAACAACGGAAGCACAATTTTAACAGCAAAGAGTGCTGACTATGGCGTTCACATGAACCAACTTAAAATGTGGGTAAGAGATGGAAGCAAAGAAGGAAAAAAAATACTTTTATCATTCAAGGGAAATGATTTTGATGTTGACAACATAGCAAAAAAATCATTTAGCATAATGTACACTGGAGATGGAGACAGTGCAAATTGTACCATAAATGCTGCAGGTCTTGAATTGACAGCATTAAAGGATTCTGAAGAAATTGATGCATTGAAAGTGTCATGGGATGAATGCAAGACGCTAGAGGAGCTTTCTTTGCGAATTAATGATTCAGGAAAATACGCATTTACTTTAATTGATACAGCTGATGAATCTTTGACATCTGATTTAGACCATGTTTCAAACGTTTCTGTATCTGAAACTGATGCAACCGTATTTAACAGCGATTTAAAAGCTTTTATGGATGCATTGATTTCTTGTAAGTATATTGGCGAAGTTACCCTTGCTGATGATTCAGTAAGAATTTTGCCAGAAAATAATGTTGGGTATGTTTATTTCAATGGAGCTGAAGGCGGTACATCAACCGTAGCTGATTATATTAATGCCCTTGAAGAGTTGGAAAAAGAGGATATACAAATAATAACAACTCATTCAACAAATACAAGCGTGCATACGCTTATATCTGATCACTGTATTTCAATGTCAGGTATTACAAAAAAGAAAGAGCGTACTTTTTGGGTTGGGACAGCTAAGGGTGTAAGTATTGACGAGGCTATTAGCAACTCAAAAAGCCTAAACACTTATCTTGGATCTGTAGTAATGACAGGTGCTAACGCCAACAACCCTCTTTTAGGGAAAGCTGAAGATATTACGCCAGCAATGGTTGCATGTAAATGTGCTGGTATTGAAAGTGCTATTGGTGTTAGCAATCCGCTTACAAACAAAGTGTTAAAGGTGAACGCTTTTGACAAAAAATACAAAGACACTGAAATCGATAAAATGATAGCAAATGGCGTTACGCCATTTGGAGAAAACGAAGACGGAGATCTTGTTTGTATTCGCTCTATTACATGCTATCAGGGTAACAATCTTATTCAAAATGAAAGATCTATGACTAGATCTGTGTTTTATATGAATAGAGATTTAAGAAAAGCATATTCTAAAAGAACAGGAACAAATACAGCACCATCTGAATCCGATGTTTTACAGGTTTTATCAAATAAATCAAAAGAATGGTTTTTGGATGATTTGATAACAAAAAGTGATGATGGCGAGTTTGTTTTTGATAAAAAAGTACGTTTTGACGGAGATAAAACATATCTTGATTATGCGCGGTTTATTAGAGCGCCTAATAATTTTATGTTTGTAACTGCAACAAATCAAGTTTATAGTTCAACTATAGAAATTTAGG
The DNA here is from genome assembly GCA_051651645.1 of Treponemataceae bacterium. Lineage (GTDB taxonomy): Bacteria > Spirochaetota > Spirochaetia > Treponematales > Treponemataceae > JBOFSR01. The sequence continues at coordinate 13,610 of JBOFSR010000002.1, forward strand.
AGGTATTAAATGGCACAGCAAAATGTAAAAGGCAATAAATTAGCCAGAGGTGTAAACTGCAAGGTAAGGATGGATCCAACCGATCCAAACGGAAGCAATCCAGTTATAGTAGGTTTTGTTAGCGATGCACAAATCAATAAAGCTATTCAAAACGACAAAGCAAAGGTTGTTGGTTCAATTTTGCCTGTTTCAATTGATGCAACAGCTATTGAAACAACTGTTTCATTGAATGGGTTTGTTCCATCTAAGGCATTAAAAGAACAAGGAGTTTCTAATGTTGACGGCGGAGGGAAAATAACACTTGATACGCTAAATACAGATGACGACAAGACACTTGACGAAAAAGTTTTACAAAAAATACCATATCTTGATCTTTATGATGAAAAGCACGGATCGATAATTGGGGCTACAACATGGTTGTCGCCAACATCATATAATGTTGATGTTAAAAGTGAAACATACATAAGAGTAAGCTGTGGATTTGATTCAATTGGATTTAAAAATGGATCTGATTATAAAACATTGTATTAAGGAGGGTAAATGACTTTTGAAGATAAACCAAAAGAAATAGAATCTGAAGAAGAGATATCTATAGATGAGCAAGATGATATATTCTATGCTCTTTTGCGTGGAAAAAACATAACAGAAACAGTTAAAACATCAAGAGGAAGATTTAAAATAAAATTCCCAATACAAAAAGATTTAATAACTATCAATAGGCTTGTTGCATCTATGAGAAACGGTGTTCCTTGTACAAGCTTTGATGTTGATGCAAATTTTATGATGTATAAAATAGCTTTTTTAAATATTGTTGTTATTGACGGAGAGAATTGGTTTGTTAAATTAAAAAAACAATATAAGAATGAAACATGGGAGGAGGTGCCAGATACAAATTTCATTGATGAAATATTTGTTATGGCGTATTCTTTTCGCAACGAAATTGAAAGCAGGATTGGAAAAAATGAAACAAACCCCGATGAGTCCGTTCATATGGAGCAACAGGGTGTTCAAGAGGCTGTGGTTAATGGTTTATTCGATGGAGTTGGGTCAGGAGAGAAAGAATCTTAGCGACGATTTTATAGATCTTTTTTTTAACTTTGCAAATACTTTTACAAAAGAAAGTGTTCAAAAAGGTTTTTTAGAGCAAGCTAAAAAAGAAACTGAAAAACTTACAGAAGAGCAATTCCTTGAACTAGGTTATTCTCAAGAAGATTTGTTCAACATGGATTTATGATTAAAAAACATAGCCTATTCTTTTTTTTGAATAGGCTATATTTATTTTATAGGGGTGTGAAGTGGCAAGTACAATAGGCGTAAGAATTAGTGCCGATGTTTCTCAAGCTAAAAGTCAACTTGATACAATGAGTAGCTCGTTAGAGAAGCTGACAGTAAAATTAAAAGATGCAACTGATGCTGGAAACTGGAAAGATGCAGCAAATATAACAAATGCTATAGACAACATAAAAAACGCTGAAAAAGCTTATAATACTCAAAGTAAAATTGGCAAGCAGGCAGGATCAAGCCCTAATAATGTTGGTGGTGGTATAGTAAATAATGCAAGTGCGGTATCAGGTGCTGTAGCAGGTGTTGCTTCAGGAAATTATGCTGGTGCAGCTATAAATATGACAAATAGAGCAGGTAGCAATCTAAGAGGAATTGGCGGAGAGTTTGCTAGCAACGGCAATATGGATTTAGGAAAAATAATAGGTGCAGCTGGTGTTGGTGCTATGGTTCTTGGATCGGCTATGGCTGGCGGAAATGCTTTATCTGAACAATATGAAAACAGCATGGGCGGAATGAACAGGCTGAACAAAATGCTTGGATCAGGAAGCAGTAGAAAAACAGCAAGTCAAAATAATGACGATGCTTTTAAGTGGTTCGAAAAGGCAAAAAACGCTGCCGCTGAAACTGGTATGCTTGTTGATGATTTTATGGAGTCAATGGCTGATACTGCTAGATATGGATTAAAAGGAGATGAAGCGACAAAGGCAACAAGAGACGCTGCTCTTTGGGCAAATTATAACGGAAGCAGTTTGCAAAACAATCAAAACCTTATAGGTATTTCAAGAAGGTATGGTGATAATTCAAATGTACTGCAAGATGCCAATGCAGGTCTTGTTGCAAGCGGAATGCAAAAGGGTCAGTCTGATGAGTTTTTGAACACTCTTCAAAAAGTTATAGAAGATGGAATATCTAATGGGTACATAAAGACCGCAAAAGAAGTAGCAACTCAAATGACAATGTTCTCTAAGTTGAGCGGAAACAATGCTTTGTGGCAAGGAGAGCAAGGTCAAAAAAGAATACAACAATTAGGAAGTTCGTTATCAAATGCAACAAACTTGCAAACAAGCAACGATGTAATGCTTTATGAGGCAACAAAAAAAGCAACAGAAGGTATGAGTCGCGATCAATTAGATAAAGCTATTGGAAAGGGAAGGTCTACAGGAGATTCTTACATAGACACATCAATGTTGATGGAGAGAGGCATGACGCCAGAGATTCTAAAAGAATACATGGGTATAGTGCAAAAACAAGAAGGCAAAGATAATATACGATCGCAAATTGAAAGAATAAAGCAATTAGGATTTAATACAGCTGGTGCAAGAGATATTCAGTTGATAGGAGAAAGATTATTAAACAATGAAATAACAAGCACGGATGCAGAAAAGGCTATAAATTCTGTTAAAGAAAACCCAAATTATGTATCTGATGAGACAAAAAAAGCTCAAGTGCTTAATGAAATAAAGTCAGCCGTAGTAGGTCTTGGAAAAGGGGCGTTTAATATAAAAATAGAGGCAATGGACTCTATATCAAATATAGTTAAAGGTATTTACGATCATTTATTAGGAGTAAAAGACGATTCAAAAAGCCAAAAAGAAGAAGATAAATTATTAAAAAAAACAAAAGAATCAAAAAGAACAAGCACGAGCAATAAAGATATAAAAAGCATCGAAGAAGAAATAAAAACCAATGGCTATGAGTCGTGGAAAGAACGAGGAGACATGAAAGAGGACAATCCTCTTTATAATGTATATAGCGGTATTACAGAAAAAAGCCCATATAAAAAGTCGAGTCTTTTTTTAACAGGTCTTATGACTTCTGACTCTAAAGCCCAAGACGCTACAGATGAAAAAATTAATGATATTTTTCTTAAAAATTTTAAAGGATCTGAAGATTTAGAAAAATTTCTTAATTCAAGTGGTAGAGAACAGGTAACATTATACAACAATGCAAAAAAAGACGGTAGTGATTTTAATACAGAAGGTTTTCAGGAATCAATAAATGCATACCGTAGCGAAGGTGAACAAAAAGGATTTTCGAGCAAAGTGATTGATCTGTTGGGAAAAGCGGTTGATGGCATATTTGGAGTAGAAAAGAACACTGGAGCAATAACAGAGGTTACAGTGGAGACAAATCAACAGCTGTAAAATAAAAACAGCATCTCTTTTGGTTTCGATAAAATAAGCATATCATATTTAATTTTTTTTATCAAGTGTTTTATAATATCTAATTCTTTTTAAAAGTATATATATCCCCTCTATACCCTTCTATTTGAGCTTTAAATTCGCTACCGTTAAAATCATGTATTTTATATATTTCGATATCATTTTTCTTGCTTACTGATCTATTTTCTCTTTTGAAAACCTGTATATGCAAATTAAAAGAATCGTCGTTTTCACTTCCCTCTATAAAATAGTTTCCATGTATTGAATATGATAAATCTTTTATATAATTTGCAATAAAAAAGTAAACGGTATTATCTGATGATTTAAAATCAAACTCTACATGTATATCTTCTTGCGGCAATCCAAATTCTGTTTCTTTTTTAAGCCTGTAAGTCCACTTGCCATTAATCATCTTTTTTATTTTTTCAGCATTCAATTTGCTTTTCGCTTTTTTTTCTTCTTCAAGCTTAGCTATGCTTTCTTCTTTTTCTTTTTTTGCTGCAATGTTTTTTTTACCAATTTCTTTAGCGTAATCGCCGCCTCCAATTTTTATAACCCCCACCAACGGCTGTTTTTTCTCATCGTTTTTTTCTATGTAATAAAAACTAACTTCATTATAGCTTGAATCAAAATAAACCTCATAAAAATCAACGCCTTTTTTGCTATCTTTTATAGGGATGTCGTTATATAATGTTTCAAATTGCATAAATTTATCCGTAAACGATTCTTTTTCGCTTGTAACATTTTTGAAAAACTTATTTGATGCTTTATTATTATTTTGCGAGATAGTAATTCCATAATATTTTAAAAATTTTTCTACATTGTCAAAGTATTGTTTATGATCAGTTGTTTTTGATAAAACCTTGCCAATTAAAATATTTGCAAGTATATCATTTTCATAATATAAACTTAAAAAAAGACTTGTGTCATTAAAAAAATCATATATTTTGTTATTCGAATTGTATTCGAAAGAAACCTCATTATCTAGTCTGTTTATATCTCCATAAACTTTAAATCCGATTTCTCTCATGTATTTTATTGAATCGTCCTTTAACATTCCAGGTTGTATGGTAAAAAAATCGTTAAATTTTTTCGCCCATTCTTCATTGATTGTGCTATTTTGTGCAAAAACAATAGAAAATGTAAAAAGTATAATAAAACAAAATTTATTTTTAATCATCTGTCGCTCCTTTTCATAACAATTATTATACCACAAGAAAAATTTTTTTGCCAGCATTATTAATGTTGTTTGTTGACATATTTTTATTTATAGTTTACCATATAATTAATTATGGTGTGAACTCACAGAGTCAGCCGTATAACAAACGTACGCTTTGCTATACCGTTGTTTTATTTCTTTTTACAGAAATAAAGGAGTTTACCCATTAACACAAATCAAATAGTACACCAATCACCAACACCAAAAATTGTTATAAAAAGGCTCAATAAAAAAGACGAGATAGAGCATGTTATACAATTTGATATAAATAAAAACAAAGTTTTGCAATCATACAATTTTAATATTTCTGTTAATGATTTAATGGGGAGCTTCTCTTTAATTTTTTTTCCAAACACAGGAGAGACTGCTAATGAAAATTTATTTGACAAAATAAAAACCCTTGATGTAGTAGAGATATATGAATCAAAGGCAGGAAAAGAATCAAGCCGACCTGTTTTTACAGGAATTGTTAAAACAAAAAAGTTTGTAGCACAAGCATCGGAAAATGGAAACGTTCGGAGATTGTCAATCTCTGGGTTTGCAATAACAAGCCTTGTATCACAATTTACAATAAATCTTGACATTAAAGCAATGGCTTTATCTAAGCAATTTGCAAATAACGACAATCTAAGAACAGCGTTAACTTTAGAGCTTTCAACAAATCCAGGAGAAGAATTATCCTTAAAATTTATTGTAAAAAAAATATGGGATTATTTTGTAAACCTTTCAATAAATGAAAACATACAAGGATTAACAACAACTAAAATAAAAAAATATATAACAGCTTTTATGGGTGATGATTTCATAGAATCGCAAGATATTTTATTTCATTACCCTTTGGGTTCTGTTTTTAACGCAGAAGGAACGCAGGATTTTTGGTCTCTTATTGACGATCTTTTGCCAAGTCCTATATATGAAAAATTTGCATACACAGACACAGAAACAGGTTTGATGAAAATTAAAATAAGGCAAGTTCCTTTTTCAGAAGAAGACTGGACAACAAATCCTATTACAGAAAGCGACTGGGTAAAACTTCCTAAAAAAAAAATAGAGGCAATAGAGCTAAAGGATTACGAGCTAATACAGTCGGACAATGAAGTATACACTGTTTTTTATTCGTATGTATTAGGGTCTCCTTTTGAGTTTGACAAAGCCTTGATTTTGGCAACACAAGAAAATGCAGCCGACTCTACAATCATTCACGATAAAGAAAAATTCGAAATATATGGATATAAGCCGCTTATTTGTATGTTTAGAGGGTATGGGTCAAAAGACGGATCTCCAAAAGACACAACAACCGAGTCAAATATGAAAAGCCTCAATGCAAAGTTACGTTCATGGTATGGAAAAATGGACGAAATGCTTTCAGGAAGCATAACAATTGCAATGACTTATGATGACGAAAAGCAAATAATGCCAGGCGATCGTGTATCTTTTTTAGATGGAGAGTTTTATGTTGATGGCATAAGTCATTCATGGAGCTATGGTCAAGGCGGTGATGTAAATCTTTCGGTTTCGCGCGGTGGTAAATATTTTTCAGATGGAAGCTTTTATGAATTTACAGGTGCAACTGATATAAACAGAGTTTATGGAATAAAGCAAAATACTACTGGAGATTCTTCAGGTGGAATATTATCGCTCAGCAGGGTTAGAATTTAGAAATGAAAATAAAGCTAAATATAACTGAAAAAAAAAATGCTCAACAAAGAAATGGCTTTGACAGTGCTTATTATGATTCAATTGGTTTTTGGGGTGTTGTTAAAGAGGTTCACCCAGAGAGTAATACTGTTCATGTAAGAATGAGGAATGGAGAGATTTTAACAAAGGTTAGAGTAGCTTCTTTTGAATGGGTTACTGTTGATAAGAAAAAAGGGTTTTTAAGCGGAGAAAGGCACTTGCCACCTGTTGATACATTTGTTTTTTGCATCACGCCAAATAAAAACAACCTAGATGCATTTGTATTATGCAGCGGTTTTTCATTACAAGAATCTGTACATGATGATTTTAAGAAAAAGGGAGATGATGGTGCTAATGTATGGGAGAAGGTTGAAAACTCAGGGTGGAAAACAACAACAGATTATAGGACAGGTACAAAAATTATACAAAACAAAAAAGAAGATGGAAGCATTAAAATAGAAGTTGATCAAGAATCAGAGAACGATGAAAAGCTCAAAATTACCATTCATGAAAATGAAATAACAATAACAAAAGACGGAATAGATATAAAAACAAAAAAAAGTATAAATATTAAGACTGAAAAAGATCAAGAAATCAAAGCTCAAAACATAACAATAGAATCGAGCGGAAAAACAGAAATAAAAGGGTCTAGCATTGTTATTGGCGGAACGGTAACGCCAAAAGGAACAGGGGCTTTATGTGCAATACCAGTTTGCCCATTTAGCGGCGCTCCTCATACTGGAGATACATCTATGGGTGGTAGTAAACATGGCAATGAATAATGTTTTATTAGGGAAGGAGCTTGCAACGCTTGTTTTAGCAAAAGACGCAACAGAAGAGTCTAAAGCTATTGTTGAGAATTTATGGATACAAATGGCGGATGTTATTATAAAGCATATACAGGCTAACGGAGAAGTAAATGTTGCCGCAGGAATACCTGTTGCTACGGCAGGGTCTCCAACGCAACAAACAGGAGCAACCACAGGGACTGGAAAAGGTAATATATTGTAATGCCAATAATGAATATCAGCCTTTGGCGAAAAGCATATATGTTAGAATTTCTCAACAATGGAAAGGTAGAAAATTGCTTCACTTTTTCAGTTCCGCCAGAATCTGAAGAATTACAGTTTACGCATAGATTAAGTGAAACAAAAAGCTTTGGTGGAAGTTTTTTTGATGGATATGGAAACGATTCTGTCAAAATAACTCTTTCAGGTACTACAATCAACGAAGAGAAAAAATTTATTTATAGAGGAAAATTGGCACCGCAGTATTTGACTGGGGAAAGAGAGATTTTTGAAATACAAAAAATAATAACACAGTGGAATAAGATAGATATTGATAAGGGAGATAAAAAGGTTTATTTATATGATTTATCAAAAATGAGTCTATTGCAAACTATTTCAGGTACAGCCAGTAAAAACTATTGGCGAGTTTTTATTAAAGATTTAAAAATAAAAAGAGATAAATCAAGTCCAAATAAATATAATTATACTCTTGAAATGCAGGGTGTAGATGATGAAGAAAAAGGAAAGACTGGTTTTTTTGATGAAAGTGGATTTACGTCTATTGTTAATAATATCACTGAAACAATGGAAAAGGTTCAAACGGTAATAGATACGGTTGAAGGAAGCGTTGCTCTTGTTCAGGAAATTACAACAAAGACAAAGGAAGTTATTAATTCTTTTGAAGATATGCAGGGTGCGAGTCCGTATAAAATAACATCAAGCATTACAAGAGGATTTGATTCAGCATTAAGAATACTTACAGGAAATTCAAACAATTCTTTTTTCAATACAGCAAAAAACCTTTTAATTATTTCCGAGCAATTTTTTGATCAAGCCATTGACAGCTCTTTTTACGAACAAAAACAATCATCTGTAGAGGATACACAATATTTTATTGTTGACTTTAACTCAAACGGCGGAAGCAGTGTTAAATTTCAAAAAATACTATATTGCAACAGGGTAGAAAAACCCAGTATGCCTACAAAAGAAGATCATATATTCTCATCATGGTTTACAGATTTTCAACTAGATCAAGAGTATGATTTTTCAACCGAAGTAACAAAATCGTTTACATTGCACGCAAAATGGATTTTATCAGTTGCTACAGTACGGTTTAACAGCAAGGGCGGAGGCATCTTGCCTAATCAAAAAATTTCTATAGGGGACAATGTACAAAAACCAACAGACCCAACAAGAAAAGGATACTTGTTTGGAAAGTGGTGTATTGATTTTGATGCAGTAGAGCCTTTTGATTTTGACACAAAAATAACAGAAGATATAACACTTTACGCTTCATGGATTAAAGTTTGTGTTGTTAGCTTTGACACTGATGGTGGAAGCATTGTTGATGATCAGATAATAGCAGTAGGCGAAAAGGTTATATATCCTTTAACGCCAAATAAAGATAATTTTACATTTACAAATTGGTATAAGGATAGTAAAAAAACTGAATTATTCGATTTTAATACTAACGTGTTAAAAGATTTAACGCTTTTTGCTGATTATTACAGAACTTCAAATACTGTTTTTTTTGAATCTAACGGTGGAAGCATTGTTGATGATCAGATAGTTATAATTGGCGACAAAGTGCAAAAGCCAATAGACCCAGCAAAAGAAGGATTTGCATTTGATTATTGGTGTAGCGATCAAACGCTTACAAACGAGTTTAATTTTAATAATGTGATTATAGATTCTAATACAATTTTATACGCACGATGGACAAGTATTTCATTTTCAATAACTTTTAATACAAACGAAGGAAGCGATATACCAACTAGCAACGTTCAGTATGGAAGCCGTGTTGTTTTTCCAGAAATACCAAAAAAAGATGGATTTATATTTAATAAGTGGTGTACTGATGAGCTGTGTACTAATGAATATGATTTTTCAGAAAAAATTACAGAAAACAAAGTATTGTATGCAAAATGGGAAAGGATAGGCTAATGCTTGAAACAGATAGACAAGATTTGATTATAGAAAATTGCTCAAAAATGATAGATGATGCTTGCAAGTTAGTAGCATTATCAAAAGAGAAGCAAACAAACATAATAAATGTTATTTATGTCAATGACAAAGGAAATGATGAGGCGGTAAGTGTTTATGATTTTAATTTGCATGTTTGGAAAAGCGGAGATAGCTTTGATAAGATAGCAAGTGAATTACTTGGAGACCCAAAACTTGGAACTGTTATAGCATACTTTAATAAAATTGATAATGAAAACGAAATACCATCAGGTAAAAAAATAAAAATACCAGTTCTTACTGAAAGCGAAAAAACAAATAATAACTATATTTATGCGATACCAGAAAAACAAGAGAACTATGGAGTAGATATAAAAATAAGCAGCGAAGGCAATTTTGTTGTTAAAAATGGCGATTTTGATACTGTAGGTGGAAAAAACAACCTATTGCAGTCCCTTGTTTTACGTTTAACAACAGCAAGCACAAAGCGAATAAGATTATCAAGCTATGGAATACGTACATCAATTGGTGACGTTATGAATCTCGAAAGTTATTTGGTCAGCTCAATTGAGCAAACAATAACTTCAGATCCTAGAATAAAATCAATTGAAAACATAAGCTTTAAAACTGTTCAGGACGCTCTGTATGTTTTTATAAACTATATAGATTTAAATGGTGAAGTTGATACATTTGAAGGAGTTATTGATGGCAAAAATTAAAAGATACAAAGAGATAATGGATTCAGCCGTTGCAAACATGATAGCTAGGCAGGATAAAGTAACTGATTTTAATGAGGGAAGTATTATTCATACAATACTTGATACTATATCTAGGCTTGTTGAAAGGGCTTATGTTGCTATAAGGCAAGGTTATAACGAGCAGTTATCGATATTACCGTATTCGCCATTTAAGATGGAAAAAAAAGATGGCTTGTATTCATCAGGTAAAGTTATTTTTTCACGTGAAAATAAAATTGGGTCTGTGTCTGTAATCCCAAAAGGAACAAGGGTGTCAGGCGGTGGATTGTTTTTTGTAACAACAGAATCAGGTACAATAATGGCAGACAGCATTGATTCAAACAGCATAGAGGTTGTGGCAGAATTAGCTGGGAGCGAAGGAAATTTAAAAGCCTATACAATAGACGGAATAGAGACTGTAATTCCTGTTGATATTGTATCGGTAAGAAATGATTTTTCTTTTTCAGGTGGAACCGACGAAGAGACCGACGTAGAGTTTGAGCAAAGATTTAAAAGTTATATTAACGGTCTTTCAGGAACTAATACTTACGCAATCAAGAATGCTGCACTGTCAATAAATAAAGTAAGAAGTGTTTCTGTTCAAAACCACAAGCCTTTATTAAACGACATATATAATATCAGTATATATGTTGATGATGGATCAGGAGGGGCAGAAGATCATGTAATAAACGAAGTTAAGAATCTAATAGAGGGAGATGGGACAGAAGCCAACTCAGGGCATTTGGCACCAGGAATAAACATTAGAGTATTAGCACCTACAATAATACCTGTAGATATTGACACGGAAGTATTTGTATTTGCAACAGATATTGATACGGTTGAAGAAGATATACGATTAGTAATATCAAGCTATGTTAACGGATTAACAATAGGAAAGCCAGTTATTTTATCAGAGTTAATAAAAAAAGTAATGGATTTATCATACGTTAAAGACATCACTATTAAATCTCCTCCTGGAAATATAGAGCCGTCAATAAATCAAATAGCACGACTTGGAACTCTTAAAATAGTAATACAGGAAATAAGAGGATAATATGTATGTTAATACTATTGGCGACTTTATAAAAAGCGTTTTGCCTTCAAAGATAAATAAAAATGACCCTGTTTTAAAAGCTCTTTTAGCTGATGATGGAAATTCAACCCTAGAAAATATACTTAATGATTTTGAGGCAGAAAGAAAAAAGTGGTGTAATAATTCATCTGTTTACACGCAAACAGATGAGCAGTTAAAAAAGACAATGAATCTTATATCTGTTTTGTCGAGATTTGACACAGAAACAGAAAAGTCTTTCATAAAAAGAAACGAGCTTTTATTTTATAGACTTGGCGATAAAGTTTGGGGTACAAAGTGGAATATTTTAAAAATATTTAAATCTTTGATTGGAAATGACAATGTATATTTGGTGAACAATACAGAATTGTATGAAGACAGTATTCTTTTAGACGGAAATTTTGAAAGAAAGAATGCGTGGACATTAAATGGTTGCACTTATGAAAGAGAGGCTAGATTTGATGAATCTATAGGAATTCTTTTTAATAAAAGCGGAACTTGCTCGCAAAGTGTTTCTGTTAATACAAATAAATCTTATTTTTTACACTTTTTTATAAAAGGTAAAATCAGAGTTAAAATACAAGATTTGGAAGGAAAACATTGGAATCCAAACAAAGGAGAATTTGGAGATTGGACAGAAGCAGAGTATTTATACTCTTTTTCTAGTACAGAATGGAATGACTCGAGTCTTTTTTTTATAACAAATAACAATGTTAACAATGTAAAGATAACGTTTGTTTATCATGAAGAATCGTTTTGTTTTTTGGATTACGTTAGGCTTTTCTTGAAATCAAGAGCAAGCACATTTTCAATAATTGCAATATTTGAAGGATTGTATTCAGATGATACTGTAAGTCTTGCTCCTGGAAAAGATGATCCAATCAATGATTTTAATTTTGAAAAGATGGGTTATTTATCAGCTAAAGATGTTTCAGATTATGATAATGTCGACTACATAGATCAAACAACGGTACTAGCACCAAAGACACCTTTAAAAGGAGACGACTTTAAAGGTATAGATTATGAAAAAGTTTCATATTTTGAAAACTCTTTTATTGCTGGCCCGGATATAAAAACAGCAGAAGAAATATATAAAGAAATTTTAGATATTATACAGCCAGCAGGAGTAACTTCTTTTGTAGAGGTACTTACAAGAGAATCCGACGGAGTATAAAAAAACAAGGAGATTAATATGTCTAATTTTCAAACAGCACTTGCTAAAGAAAACATGATCATGAAAGCTGAAGATTTAACCTTTGGCTATGATGCCGCAATTGCTAACATAGCGTTCGCTATGCAAACAATATTATCAGGAAGCAATGGTAATTATGTTATTGGAGGGAATGTTTCACCGTATAAGTCTGGTGGTATGAATGTTTCCGTTTCGCCTATTTATTTGTTTAACAAAACAACTGGTTGTGTTGTTGAAACAGAAATAACAGAGCCTGTATCTTTTGAGGCAAGCGATGATTCTCTTGACAGGATAGATGTTATTCAGATTCAACCAATTGAAGAATTGTTTGACCAACAAACAAGGATGTTTAACGATCCGTCAACAGGAAGCAAAGAGCCTAGATCAACAGACACAAAAAAACATATAAAGTTGAATATTGTTATAAAAAAAGGCTCTCTAGGATCTGAAACAGCAAATCCTGTGGACGAAGGATTTACCAAACTTGCAGAAGTAAGAATACAGGCTGGGTCTAATGCTATTGATCAAGCATTTATAAAAAACATAACAGCAAGAAAAATTGGAGATGTCAATGAAGGGTGGACAATTGACGCTAATACCGTTTTTAATCCTGGATATCTAGCTGAAATTTTTCATGCTTTTTTAGCATCTCATAAAGAAGATGGAATCCACAAAGATCATTCTATAAAGCTAAAAAATATTGAAGTTGGGATAGAATCTACAAGTGTAAACGGAAATGTTGTGCCAACAGCAAAAAGTTTCAATGTAAATGGTGTTGACTTTGATTCTCTTTCTAGTATTACACAAGTTGTTGAAGAGATGATAAAAAATATAAACATTTCTTTTAAGTATACAAATGACATATTTTCAAGATTTAGTTTTATAGATGATATTCCTGTTGCAGCATCAACTGAAAATGTTGATGTTAATTCAGGTGGCGAAAAAATGATTGATGGAGTTTACTGCTCTTCAGGGCAAATGGTTTTTTTGAAAGACCAAACAAATCAATCAAATAATGGGCTGTGGGAGGTTCAAACTGGCAGTTGGAATAGATATGCAGGGTACACTGAAGCAAATCCAAATGCCCTTACATACAAATTTATACAAATAAAAAGCGGCATAAAAAATGCTGGAAAGGTGTTTTATCTAAACGGTTATAATTATACAATCGGAACAAGCCAGCTAATATTTACGCTAAGTAATATTTCGCCATTTGATATTCCTAATACCATTATTTCAAGAGATGAGGCAGGAAGGGCAAGGGTAGGCGCCCCAAAATATGATATCGATATTGCAAGGTTATTTGACGTAAAAAACTATGTAAAGAAAAATACCGCAACAGATGGAATTGGATTTAATTTTGGAAACGAAAGATTTTTAAAATATGCCTTTGATCAGTCCAATAATAAATCAATAAAAATACTTGCAGGTACTCACATACGCCTAGATATTACAGGGCAAAAAAGCAGGTGGCTAGATGTTGAAACGGACACTGTTTATGATCTTTCATCACAAATAACAAATGCCGCAGATTCATCTTCATCTCGCATTGGTGAAATACACGGAAGGGACTTCTATATTTACCTTGTCCCCAGTGGAGATACTGTTGATATTGTTGTAAGCACAAACTCAACGTTTCCAAATGATATTAATCCATCATATACGGCAGGGAACACACGCAAAATCGGGCAATTTCACACTCTTTGCGTTGATGCAGGAAGCAGCTTAAAAGGTCAAAAAGCAACCTCTCGAAACATGGTAAATGTTGATGAGTACTATCCTGTGAAGCAACCAAAGGATGATGAGTTTTACAATTTTTACAACAGAAAAGTTACCGCAGTTAAACGTGGCAGCGTATACGACGTGGTAACGGTAGAGCATCCACTTGCAGGATTTACAGCAGGCGATATTTTGCCTGAAAGCGTTTTCTGTTTAACGTTCCACCCTGAATCAAGTGCTGATGGTATGTGTTTTGACCCAGATACAGGTATGTCTGTTGACATATACCTTCAAAGTGGTACAGGTCTTATGACAGCGTCGGCTTTTAACGTACCTCACACGGCAACAAGACCACACCAAAATCACCAGGACGATTTCTTTCAAGTTAAAAAGAGATTGTTAAACGATTTCGAATTTGCTTCAATGGCAAGCGGCAGCAATGAAAAAACAGCAATTGCAGGTGCAAAAGACCCAACGGTAACAGGAGGGTACAAAGACAGCGCAGGAAGTAGAATGATATCTTTCATTGGAATTGAATCAGCTTGCGGTGCTTTGTGGCAATGGCTCGAGGAATCAAGTGCAAATGGGGGAAGTGGTTTTTCTACATACGATGGACAAGGAGACTTTGGACAGATGTATGGTGTAAGTTACGCCCCTATGGCTGGCGGCCATTGGCATAGTGCGGCGTCTTGCGGCTCTCGGTGTCGGAGTGCGAGTAATCTGCGTTCGCATGCGACTGCGCATCGCGGTGGGCGTGGGGTGAGCCACGTTCTGCGTAGAACATAAAACGAAATCTTTCTTTAGTTGTTATTTTTAGAAACTAAAAATGGCAACTAAAGAATTTTTAATGTTAAGGGTTCTTACGCCCCTATGGCTGGCGGCAATTGGAATAATGCGGCGTCTTGCGGCTCTCGGTGTCGGAATGCGAATAATCTGCGTTCGAATGCGAATGCGAATCACGGTGGGCGTGAGGTGATACGGAATATATCTTTAAGGCAAACTCCTTGCCTATATGTGAGAACTCCGGCTGAATCCTTAACATTGGCGGAATGCCAAAATACGAAAAGGAGGGT
>JBOFSR010000003.1:0-26658 GCA_051651645.1 Treponemataceae bacterium
ATAGCTAACTTTTTATTTGCAGGGCCTACGGGTGTTGGTAAAACGGAGCTTGCAAAGAAGCTTGCTCAAATCCTGAATATTCCTCTTTTACGCTTTGACATGAGCGAGTACCAAGAGAAGCACACGGTAAGTAGGCTCATTGGTTCTCCTCCTGGGTATGTTGGCTTTGAGGGCGGAGGGCTTTTAACCGATGCGGTGAATAAGGATTCGCACTGCGTCCTTCTTTTAGATGAAATCGAGAAAGCACATGAGGATATTTATAACATTCTCTTGCAGGTGATGGACTATGCTTCCCTTACGGATAATCAAGGTAAAAAAGCGGACTTCAAAAACTGTATTATTATTATGACGAGTAATGCAGGGGCGCGGGATGTTACTAAGGCACTTATTGGTTTTGCCGACTCGGTGCATGGGCATAATGCGGTAACTGAGGCGGTTGAAAAGATATTTACCCCAGAGTTTAGGAACCGCCTTGATGCGATTGTGCCGTTTACGCACTTGAGTATGGATGTTATGCACGATATTACAAAAAAAGAACTAAAGAAGGTTGCTAGCCAGCTGATAAAGAAGAGCGTTACATTAGAATACTCTGATGAGGTCGTTGATTACTTAACGGAGAAAGGATACTCACAGGAGTTTGGAGCACGAAATATTGCTCGTATAATTGATACTGAAATTGCTACACGCCTTGTTGATGAGATTCTCTTTGGAAAGCTTGAATACGGAGGAAAGGCCTTGTTTACTCTTGCTCGTGATGCCTCTGATAAAAAAACTATTGCGGTTGATTATGAGCCATTGTAGACAGGATGATTCTTTCCCGTATCTGGAGATAGAGCAGGGCTATACCTTTCCTGACATCCCTGATGGAAAGGAGAGCCTTGTTGCTATAGGGGGGAACCTCTCTCCTGGTATGTTGCTTTCTGCTTATTTACAGGGCATTTTTCCGTGGTTTGATGAACATGACCCGCTGTACTGGTGGTCACCGAATCCTCGCTTTGTTATCTTTGCTCAAGACTTTCACCAGCCACGGCGTCTTAAGCGCTTTATAAAGAACACCCCCTATACCTATACCTGTGATACTGCCTTTGAGCAAGTTATCGTTGCCTGTGCAAAGACAAAGCGTGGCAAGGATGATGGCACTTGGATACAAGCGGATGTGATAGAAGCGTATTGTGAGTTTCACAGGCTTGGTTTTGCTCACTCTGTGGAAACATGGTATGAAAATCAGCTTGTGGGGGGCTTTTATGGGGTTGCCCTTGGGGACATCTTTTTTGGTGAGTCGATGTTTACCGTGCAAAAAGAGGCGGCAAAGTCAGCCTTTTGTTTGTTTGCCCGTCAGTTTTTTGCAAGTGGGGGTAAGCTCATTGATTCACAGATATACACTGATCATATAGCACGGTTTGGTGCAAGAAATATATCTCGTGAAGCCTTTCTTACGCTGGAAAAAGAGTACCTGTGTAACCCTTTGCAGTTTCCGTATACATTTCCTGCGGTTTTATGCCCGTAATTGAGGGTGTCAAATTATATACTTGAAAGATATATTCAAAAGATGTGTATACAATAAAAAAGGAGAAAGCTTAACTTTCTCCTTTGGTTGATAAGATTTAGTAGTTTACTTTGTGGATTTCAAAGTAGCTTTGTGGATGTTTACAAACGGGGCATACCTCAGGAGATTTTTTTCCAATCATAAGGTGACCGCAGTTTCTGCATTCCCACATTTCTTCGCCAGCTTTTTCAAATACTTTTTTCATTTCGACGTTGTTTAGCAATGCACGATATCGCTCTTCATGTGATTTTTCGATTGCTATAACAGCTCTAAATTGGGCGGCAAGTTCGGTAAATCCTTCTTCTTCAGCATCTTTTGCAAAAGTTGCATACATGTCAGTCCACTCGTAATGCTCGCCTTCTGCTGCGTGCAAGAGATTTTGCTTTGTGTCGCCCAACTCACCAAGAGCTTTGAACCACAATTTTGCATGCTCTTTTTCGTTGTCAGCTGTTTTTGAAAACAACTCAGCGATTTGCTCATAGCCTTCTTTTTTTGCAACTGAAGCAAAATAAGTATACTTGTTTCGCGCTTGACTTTCACCAGCAAATGCTGCCTGAAGATTTTTTTCCGTTTTTGTTCCCTTAAAATTTGCCATAGTTTCCTCCATTGACAATTAATTACTTTTGATTCTTTTATAATAACACAGTATCAAAAAAAAGTCAAGATTGTAATTAAAACAAAAATGAATATATGTCAAATACTGCTGCTCTCTGGGTGTTAAATTGATAGATTTTTTTCCAAAATAGGAATTACTTCCCGTATTTTTTCTTCTAACTGGTAGGGCGGATTTATGATTATCAAGCCCGATCCGTATAAACGATTTTGCAGATCTTTTGGGTTTCCAATTTTTAACTCAATAAAAAAATGCTCGGTATTGTGTAAGCCGTCCATATTTTTTAGTTGATGGATTTCTTGTACTCGGTGTTCCAAAAGGGGATACCAAACAACGACGGTTGCGTTACTCCATTTTTTTAATACCGACGAGACGGTTTTTTCGATAGCGGTGTAGTCTGAGTTAACCTCATAGCTTGGATCTAATAAAATAAATCCTCTTTTTGGCAAGGGATCTTTTGGCGGAATGAGTGCATTTATTCCCTCATAGCCATTACGATTATGGGCTGAAATTTTATCGGTGTGTAAGTTTTTTATGGTGGTTCGCAGCTCATTGATTTCCGTTGAATGCAATTCAAAGGTAACTATTTTGTCATAGTCTCGTGAAAAGTGATCAACGACAATAAATGAGCCTGCGTATTCTTTTTTTGTATCAAAAAGCTTTTTCTCAAAGAGCAGGAATTCTCTAAAATCAGTAGGAATTTTCTGATCTTCATCAATCAGTGAAAATAGTTTTATAATTCCATTTTGGGCTTCGCCTGTTTTTTCTGCCTCATCGCATACAAGAGAGTATAGACCGCGTCCTGCATGCACATCGTAAAAAATAAACGGTTTTTCTTTTTTGCATAAACTTTTGGTTATGAGTGATAAAGCAAAATGTTTGAGAATATCTGCGTGATTTCCTGCATGAAAGGAGTGTCTGTAGCTAAGCATTTTGATTAACAGTAAGATAGCAGAAAATCTGCTATCTTTTTTGCTATTTTATAAAAACTGGATACATCAATTTGAAAAGAAAAACTATGCCAAGAATCCATGTTAGTGGCGTAATTTCTTTTGCTTTGCCTGTTAGAGCCTTGATAAAAATATAGGCGAGAACTCCAAAAATAATGCCATCTGCAATGGAGTACGTAAGGGGCATAAAAAGAATACAAATAAATGCAGGCACTGACTCCGTATAATCGTCAAAATTGATTTCTAAAATTGGTGACATCATAAAAAGGCCAACCAAAATGAGCGCTGGTGCTGTGGCAGCCCCTGGAATGCTTAAAAATAACGGGGATAAAAAGAGCGACAAGCCAAATAGAATTGCTGTTGTTAATGCGGTCAACCCTGTTTTTCCACCTTCTGCAACACCTGAGGCACTTTCAACATAGGTTGTTACGGTTGATGTTCCAAGGCATGCTCCGATTGTAGTTCCAATTGCATCGGCAAAAAGTGCTTGTTTGCAACGGGGAATTGAGCCATCGGGGGCAAGAAGTTTTGCCTTTGTACAAACGCCAATGAGTGTTCCTACGGTATCAAACATGTCAACAAACAGAAATGTAAAAAGCACAATAAAAATATCGTGCTTCATAAGTTGTGAAAAATCAAATTTAAAAAAGACTGGCTCAATTGATGGTGGCATAAAGCTCGTACTTGCAAGCTTTGTAACGCCAAAGACTATTCCGATAAGCGTTGCAGCACCCATGCCAATTAACAAAGCTCCTGTTATTTTGCGTGCAAGCAGAATTGCGGTAAGAATAAGCCCAATTAAAGCAACGGTAACTCGAGGGTCTGAAAAACTGCCGAGCCCTACAAGTGTTGCTTCGTTATTAATAATAATTCCTGCATTTTGAAGCCCAATAAAGGCAATAAAAAGCCCGATTCCAACAGAAATAGCTCTTTTTAAGTTATTGGGAATGCTGTTTATTATTGCTTCACGCACATTGAAAAGCGTCAAAAGGATGAAAATAAGGCCTTCAATAAAGACGGCAGTGATAGCTGTTTGCCATGAGTAGCCCATGCCCAAAACAACTGAAAAAGCAAAGAACGCATTGAGTCCCATTCCTGGGGCAAGAGCAAACGGCAGGTTTGCCACTAAAGCCATGAAGAGCGTCGCTATGACAGATGATAATGCCGTTGCGGTAAAAACACCGCCGCTATCCATTCCTGCAGCAGAAAGAATACTTGGGTTGACCGCCAAGATATACGCCATTGTCATAAAGGTTGTAAATCCTGCTAGAATTTCAGTTTTTACTGTTGAACCTTTTTCTTTAAGTTTAAAAAACTTTTCCATTCAATGCCTCCTTTTGTAAAAAAATAAGTATAAATTATAAAAAATGAGCTGTCAATTTTATTTTTGTAAAGGATTGTAAAAGTCGCCGCTAGTTTTTGACGGTGCTGCGTTTACCTAGATCAATAAGTTTTTGATTTATCGGGATAAATTTTGACTTATTTTTACCAAAAACCTCTGGGAGTGCCTGTAAAATTGACTCCGTTTTTACAAGATTTGTTTCTTGTAAGACTGCACCGAGCATAACCATATTTGCAAGCTTTAGATAGCCTTCCGTGTTGGCAATGTCATTGGCAGGAATATGGTATGACTGAATATCTTTTCTTGTAGTTTTTTGGTCAATTAATGATGAGTTGATAAAAAGTTTGCCGCCTGTGATTAGGGATTTTTCAAATTTTATAAAGGACGGAAGATTCATTGCAACAACGATTGACGCATCATTTGTGATGACAGGAGAGCCAATGGGATCGTCAGATACGATTACCGAGCAGTTTGCTGTTCCTCCGCGCATCTCAGCTCCATAGGATGGATACCATGAAACTTCTTTTCCTTCAAGCATTCCTGCGTAGGCAACCAATATGCCCAGCGACATTAATCCTTGCCCGCCAAAGCCTGCACATATAATTTTATTTGTCATCGTTTTTGCTCCATTCTTTTTTATTTCCCAGCGGATAAAAGGGAATCATTTTTTCTTCAATCCATTTCAACGAATCAGAAGGAGATATTCCCCAGTTTGTTGGGCATGTTGATAAAACCTCAACGATAGAAAATCCATTGCCTTCAAGTTGATTTTGAAACGCCTTTTTGATCGCTTCCTTTGCCTTTCGGGCTGCCACAGGATTGTGAACACTCACGCGCTCTACAAATCCACTGCCATCGATTGTTGCAAGAATTTCGGTCATTCGTATGGGAAAGCCCGATACTATTGTGTCGCGTCCATTTTGAGTTGTTGTCGTTGTTTGATTTGCCAGCGTTGTTGGAGCCATTTGTCCGCCAGTCATTCCGTATATTGCATTGTTGACAAAAATAGTAGTGATTTTTTCACCGCGTGCTGCAGCGTGAATAATTTCGGCGGTTCCAATTGATGCTAAGTCGCCATCTCCTTGATAGGTGAAGACTACTTTGTCTGGCAAGGCTCTTTTGATTCCTGTTGCAACGGCAGGAGCTCTTCCGTGTGAGGCTTGCTGCATATCGCAATTAAAATAATTGTACGCAAAAACCGCACATCCGACGGGTGCAATGCCAATTGTTTGACCAATAACTCCCAGCTCATCTATGACTTCTGCTACAAGGCGCTGAATAATACCGTGCGTGCATCCAGGGCAATAATGATTTTCTGTATCTGTTAAAGCACTTGTTTTTTTGAATACGGTGGGCATTACTTTTCTCCTAAGATTTTTTCTGCGTAATCATAAATTTCACTTGGCGTTGGAATTACGCCACCCGTTCTGCCATAAAATTCAACGGTATGTCTTCCTTTGGCAAAGATTTTTACATCATCTACCATTTGTCCCATGCTCATTTCAACAACCAAAAGGATTTTTCCTTCAGGGATTTTGTCCAATTCTTTTTCGGGAAAAGGCCAAAGCGTTTGCGGTCTAAATAATCCCGCCTTGATATTAGACGTTCTCAGTTGCTCAATGACATTTTTGCAAATTCGTGCCGTAGTGCCATACGCAACAAAAATTAAATCAGCATCTGTTGTTTTATAGAGTTCAGCCTTTTGTTCGTTCTCTTTAATAATATCATATTTTTTAAAAAGCTTTAGGTTGTGGTTTTCTAAATCCTCTGCAGAAATGTACAAGGACGTGATAATATTTGGTTTTCGCTGTCCATTTGTTCCTGTTGTTGCCCACATTTTTTGTGGCAGTGTTTTTTGTACTTTTTGTGAAAAAGAAACTGGCTCCATCATTTGTCCAATAATGCCATCGGCAATAATCATAACAGGATTTCGGTAAGTATCGGCTAGATCGAAGGCTTCAAATGTCATATCAGCAGCTTCTTGCACTGAAGAAGGAGCAAGGACAATCGTTTTATAATCACCATTTCCACCCCCCTTTACACACATATTATAATCAGCTTGGGATGGTTGAATGCCGCCAAGACCAGGGCCTCCTCTCATCATGTTTACAATCACGGCAGGTAACTCAGCTCCTGCAAGATATGTGATTCCCTCTTGTTTTAGGGCGATTCCAGGTGAAGAGGAGGATGTCATGCAGCGAACACCTGCGCCCGATGCTCCGTAGATCATATTGATTGCCCCAATTTCAGACTCCGCTTGGACAAAAGAGCCCTGTACTTCGGGCAACGCCTTTGCCATATATTCAGGTATTTCATTTTGCGGCGTAATCGGATAGCCAAAAAAACATTTGCAGCCCGCTTCAATTGCAGCCTTTGCAATCGCTACATTTCCTTTCATCAATTCTTTAGACATATTTTCTCCTATGATAATCAGAAACTAATTATCAATTTTCTCTACAGTGATAACACAGTCGGGGCACATTATTGCACAGTTTGCACAGCCAATACACTTTTCACTATCAATAATTTTTGCAGGATTGTACCCTTTTTTATTGATTACTTGAGTATCCAAAACAATAATTTTTGTGGGACAGCTTACAACACACAGTCCACAGCCCTTGCAGATTTCTTGCTCAAAGTACACTTTTCCTTTTGGCATTATTCCTCCCAAACGATTAAAAACGCAATCTTATTTTAGACACAAATAGATAAAAAAAGTTGCATTTTTTAGAAAACTCCGCATTATTTTGCAAAAAAAAGCAAAAATCGTCTTTCCTTGTTTTTTTCACCTTTTTTTTGTATATTATAATGATAAACAAAAATGGAGGCTTTATGGGAGCATATGATATTCCCTTTGATTTTTTGAAGGATTTCAAACCAAAATCAATTGTGACAATTCTTGTAGCGGTGTTTGTGTTGCTTATTGCATCAACGAGTTTTTTTATTGTTGATGAAACAGAACAATCTGTTATAACACGATTTGGACGATACTACACAACGGTGGGAGCGGGATTGCAATTCAAGTTGCCTTTTGGTATTGATAAAAATTACAATGTTCCTGTGCGAGTTGAGCAAACTCAGCAATTTGGTTTTAAAACTATAAAGTCTGCAGGATCAAATCAGTATAAAAATAATGTGACTCGTGAATCAACTATGCTGACAGGAGATTTAAATATTGTTGATGTTGAGTGGGTTATTCAATATAGAATTGTTGATCCGAGGGCATGGCTTTTTAGCGTGCAAGAGCGAGTTCAAACAATTCGCGATATTTCGCAATCGGTTGTGAATATGCTTGTCGGTGATCGTGCAATTCTTGAAGTTATGGGAAATGAGCGGATATTTATTGAAGCCGCCGCCGCTGAGTTAATGAATGAAAATTTTCGTCAGCTTAATTTGGGGATTACTGTCAATACCGTCAAACTGCAAAATATCGTGCCGCCAGCTGGGGTAAAAGACGCCTTTGAGGATGTTAATAAAGCAATCCAAGATATGAATCGTTTTATAAATGAGGGAAAAGAAGCGTACAATGCAGAGATTCCGCGTGCTCAAGGTGAGGCTGAACAGCAAATTCAAATTGCACTCGGTTATGCAACAGAGCGTGTTAATCAGGCAGAAGGGGACGTTGCGCGGTTTAACTCCGTGTACGAAGAATATCGAAAGTCGCCACAAGTAACGCGTGATCGATTATATCTTGAAACAATTGAGACAATTTTTACGGCAAAGCCTGACGGAACGTTAATTGACAAAAATCTTGATAACGTTTTGCCTTTCAAAAATTTAACAGGAGCCAGATAATGAAAAAGCCTTTATATATTTTAACAGGAATTGCAATTTTTATTGTTCTTTTTTTGATGACTGGTCCTTTGTACATTGTGAATGAAGGCTATCAAGTTGTTGTAACGCGCCTTGGAAAAATTGTTAATACTCACGTAGAGGCAGGGCTTTACATTAAAGTTCCCTTTGTCGATATTGTTACAACCTACCCTAAGAGGATTTTATCGCTTGATGGCGATCCGCAAGAAATTCTTACACGAGAGAAGCAGTATTTAATTGTTGATACGACAAATCGTTGGAGGATTTCAGACCCTCGTCTTTTTTATCAATCACTTAAAAATATTGAGCAGGCAAATATTCGTCTTGCAGACATTGTTGACTCCGCGGTGCGAACCGTCATTACGCAAAACCGACTGAGCGAAGTTGTGCGTAGTTCAAACATTATCAATGAGCGAGCAAATGGCATGGGAAGCGAAGATCTTCTTGCTGACACGGAAGATGAGACGGCGAGCATTGAGGCCTTTGTTAATGTTTCTTCTGACTTGGAAATGGTTTCTAAGGGACGGCGGCAGTTGAGCCTTGAAATGGCCGAGCATGCACGGATGATTCTTCCGAACTTTGGCATTGAGTTGCTTGATGTTGTGCCTCGCCAAATCAAATATTCTGATGAGCTGACCGAAAGCATTTACAATCGTATGATTAAAGAGCGAAATCAGGTTGCTCAGGCGTATCGCTCCTTTGGCGAAGGTAAAAAAGCTGAGTGGCTGGGAAAGCTTGAAAATGAAAAACGTGCGGTTCTTTCGGATGCGTATAAAAGGGCAGAAGAGATTAAAGGTAATGCGGATGCGACTGCGACTAATATTTATGCTAAATCCTATTCGCAGGATACCGAATTTTATACATTTTGGAAAAGTATAGAATCGTACCGAAAAACAATCCCTAACTTTGATACAACTTTAAGTACTGATTTACAATACTTTAAATACTTGTATTCATCAAATGGACGATAAATCTTTTTACGAGCGTTTATTTTCTTTTGCGGGAAATAAACTGAAACTCTATACGGGATTTTCTCAAAAAAGCTTTGCAAAGGAAAAACTTTTTCGCTTGCTTGACTGTAAGGGTTGCGTAATTTCTCATCAAACGTACTGCGACTGGAAATTTGATCAGACTTTTTCAGAAGATGATAATATGATTTTAGAGGGCGCTTTTGAGGTCAGTTTTTCACTTTTTTCGCTTGTAATGGATTTGCAAAACGAGATTGCCATCGCAAAAAAAACTCACGCTATTTCAAGTCGTTTGAAAGATTTGTGGCTGCAATTTTCTCACTTTTTTGATTGCTATTACAAAGCAATTGCGGAGTGTAAAAATATTCCCGTGTGTGGATTGCTAGGCATTCATTTTTCTGCAAACAATGAAATTTTATTTTTGCCGCACGAAGTGATCGAAAAGCCCTTGCAATGCGACGGCGATGAGCTTTATTCATCCTTGCTTGGGTGCTGGACAACGCCACAAAAATCGTATGAACGCTCGCATTATTTTTTCTTGGCAAATATTCTTTACTTCATTTTTACAGGAAAGCTTGCGTATCAAAACAAAAATACGGAGCAACGGCTTGAAGATTACATCGACAGCAACTTTGTTCCCATAGAATTTGAAGTGAATATTAACGAAAATATTGCTTTGTGGATAAATTCGGTTCTTGTCTACGGAGAAAAAAATCTGCCAAAGCAACCGCACTTAAAAAAAAGCTTTTCAGAAGTCTTATTTTTTCAAAAAGATTTTCAAATAACTAAAAAACAGCAGAAAACTCTTGTGCACCAACATTTTAAAATTCGCCTTAAGCGTTTTGTTAAAAAAAATATAACAACTATGGTGATTGGTTTTTGTGCAATAGTAATTACCGTTTTTATGACGCTATCGATTCTGAAGACACAAAAGGAAAAAATTTCTACACGGGGGTTGACGGCATTTCAAACTATTGAGCTTTTTTACTTTGCCATGCAGAATTTGCAAAGCGAGACACTTTCGGCAACGCTTGCAAAAAATGTTGGAAAATCGTATACCGAGTTAATTACAAATCTCTTTGTAATTTCGCGTGTACGTCAAAGCTATGAGGGAAGTTACGGGTTTTTATCTCCGCAAGAATGGAGCGGACAGGAAACTGATAGTATTTTTGGAATTGCAAATTTATATATTGAGCAACAGCCGCTGTCAAATTTAACATTGCCAAGTCCCGCACAAGAAATTGAATCTCCCGTAAACAAAAAAGAAAATATTTCAAGCACTTATTTGTTTTTTTCGCCTGCGGATAATAAGCCTTTTAAGGTTGAGACTGTCACGGAGAATTTTATGCTCGAATTTGTGCACGATCGCTGGTTGATAACGGCTATTGAAACAGAACGCAAAGAGATTCCGAGTTCTAAAATCCCGTTGCTGGAGCATCCTCTTTTTTAAATTGATCGTTTTTAATTTTGGCGTTATCGCTATTCAGTTTTACTTATCGTGCTTTTTTGCCGCATCCCAAAGTTCATCCATAAGGACAAAGTTTTCTTGCGACAAGGGAATATGTAATTCTTTCATTTTTTTTTCAATGTAGCAAAACCGATTATAAAATTTGTTATTTGTTCTCTGCAGTGCAATTGAAGGATCTACTTTGAGGTGGCGGGCATAATTTACAACCGCAAAAAGCAAATCGCCAACTTCAAGTTCTATATCGTCAAGAGACTCTTTTGCATTTTGCATATTTTCTGAAATCACAACGGCTTGCTCAATTTCTTGCATCTCTTCAAAAACCTTTACTTTCACGTCATCAATATTTGTCCAGTCAAATCCTTGCTTTGCCGCCTTTTTTTGCATTTTATATGCTCTCAAAAGTGGCGGAAATCCGTTTGAAACCTCATCAAGTATGGAATGCTTTTTTCGCCCTTCAATATTTTCTTTGATTGCCGCCCATTGCTCAAGTACTTTTTCTGGTGTTGATGTATCTTGCCTCAACTCTGTGCTTCCCTCGGAGTGTGAAAATACATGAGGATGGCGGCGAATGAGCTTGTTATTCACCTCTTGAAGCATGTCGCTAACAGTAAAATCTTCTTGCTGCTCATACATATAGGCCGTCATCAACACATTGAGCAGTATATCGCCGAGTTCTTCTTTTACGTGCTGAACATCATTTTCTGTTATTGCATCGAGAGCTTCACACGTTTCTTCAAATAAGAACGCTTTCATCGTTGTCGGAGTTTGAGCAATATCCCATGGGCAACCATTTGCACCACGAAGAGATTTGATTGTTTCAAATAAATTTTGAAAATTAGTTTGTAAATGCATTTTGTATTGTAAATAAAAAGTAAGAAAAAGAAAAGATACCTAAAAAGGTATCTTTTTTAGATTTTATGCACTTCCTTACATTCCCAGTAGATTTTTCTTTTTTATTTCAAATTCTTCTTGTGTTAAAATTCCTCGAGAAAGCAATTCCGATAATTTTTCTAACTCTTCGTAATCAGTTTTTTTAGGGGGTGTAATACTTGCAGGAGATTTTGCTGCTCCCATATACTCATGCTTTAAACGAGTCAAAACTTCTATAATTGAAGTTTTAACTGTCTTTTTTTGATGAAAATAAAATATTAAGGGTAAAATCCATCCCACTGAGGTAAAAAGACCACAAATGAAAAAAATCCAGAACCAAGCGGAGGGGCTATAGTTCACCGCTGCTATAATTAGTACGCCCGTATCTGTTTGTCGTACTTCAATTGTTGTTAGATCCTTTCGATTAATTGATCCAAATGTTGCGTTGATTGACTCTGCGTAAATAAAGTTTCCATTTCCTGCTACATCTTCAGCAATTCTGCTAAATTGTTCTCCTACTGCCGTTATAAGCTGATCTATCGGTACCGTAGTTTCAAATCGTTCTGTAATGTCAAAGGTCATAGTTTTCTCCTTAAATAATTTTTTGCTTAGTTAAAAATCTAATAAAGCGAGCAATTCCAAAAATCGAAGTAATTGTTCTTCTGTGAAGTCATCTTCATAGTCATTTAAATCACTTTCAATTTTATTAAGTTTATTTGTAATTCTATTAATTTTTACAAGAGCTTGTTGTTCTGAAATTTCTCCTGAATAGCTATAATCATTTACCTCAAGTAATGAATAAATTTCAGTTTCCAAGTCGCCTAAAAGGTTGTCAATAGGATCAGAGGTAAGCCAGACTGCAATTAGCATAAGAGCAATAAATCCTCCAATATATAAAAAAGTTTTGTTGTCTTTTCTTTGTGTGTATTGCATTGTTACATACCTAAAATACTTTTTTTCTTTGCATCAAATTCTTCTTGTGTTAAAATACCTTTCTCTTTTAAAGTTGATAACTTTTCTAATTCCTCATAATCTACAGGCGTTTTAACTGATTTTGTTGTTGGCATTTCTGTGTTGTTTGTAGTTGATGCTGCTGAGAAAGATCCTGAACGAACAGTAATGCCTGCTTTTTCTAAGATTTCTACCTGCTCGTCAGAAACGGAGTATCCTTCGTTAATTTTTGTTTGAATAAATTTAAAGAAATAATTTTTAGTTAAATTGAGGTTCAAGATAACCATTCCAATTGCAAATAATACTAGTATTATTCCGTCAACATTACTTTCGCCAAGGATAGAAATACCTACAAAAATTGCAAAAAAGGCAGCTAATAGTATACCTGTTCCTTTCCAATCAATAGGTTTTACTCCCCAAAGTGGTGGTAAGCCATATTGCACCTGAAGAAATGCTTCAAACCAACCAAGTTTAATTTTTTCTGAACATTTAACAGTAATGTCCAGATTTCCTTCTTTTTTCAAAACAATTTCTAGTTGTTTCTTTTTTGCCATAAACTTTTCTCCTTAAAATTTGTATAGACAACAGCAAGTTTTATTTATAATTGATGTTGTCAAGTGTTATGATATATTGATTTTATTTTGTAGTCAATAAGTCAAAATAAATTATTATTAGTAATATGGATTCGTTGGAGTTACGCAAAATTTTATCTAAAAACATAAAGGCTGGAAGAATTGCTTTACACATTTCTCAAGAAAAACTTGCCGAATTTGCTGATTTATCAATGCAAATGGTCAATGATATAGAGGGAGCTAGAACGTGGGTGAGCGACAAAACCTTGGTTAAGCTGGCACAAATTTTGAACCTTGAGCCAAGTCAATTGCTTTCCACTGAGCAACCTGTCGCTCCGCCTGATATTTGCCATGTGAATGATGCCGTTTTAAAATTAAAAACAGAGGTAAATCAAGAAATTGATAAGCTGTTTCGCAAAACTATAAAAGATATTTTGAATAATGATTCTTTGTAGTTAGCTTTTTGAATAGATATTTATTCTGCAATAATTATGAGTGTCAATCTCTCTATGTATTGTCATTTTCGAACGGCAAAGCAAACGGCTTTATTTTTTAAACCGAGGTCAGTCAAATTTATTGTTTGGTTGTTTATAGTAAGACTGTGATCATAAATTGTTGAAACTGCGTATGTTAGATTAGGCATAAGCTGGTTAAATCCTGTGATAAGCATACTGCCGTCCTCATTCATTGTAAGTTTTTGATTGCCAAAAACCTCAGTTGCAACCCCTGCACCAAAAGAATAATAGCGAGTCCATTCTAAGTAGATTTTTTTATCTTGGATAATATATCCTTCTTCAACAAGTGTTTTGTTTACCGAATGAATGAATGAAATTGAAAACTCTGGCTTGTCTATGAATTTGAATGATGTAAGCTTTTTTTTTGTTTCAAAATCAATTAAGTCTAGGTAGGTATTTTTTCTTTGTAAGCAAAATCCTAACAAAACTGCAAGGATAATGCTTACGAGAAAAATTTTTTGGTTACGCGTCAAGCTTATAATGCACCAATCTCCGTGAAGTATCGTAATGCACCTGGATGAAAATCAACAGAGGCACCTTGTACTGCTGTAAACACATCTAACTCAGCTCCTTTTGCGTGAGAGGCTGCAATATCGGCTGTGTTTTCAAAGAGAGCTTTGGTTATAGTGTACACTTCCTCTTCTCCCAAAAAGATGCTTGCAATCAAAGTTGCCTTAACGGCAATAGTTTGCACGTCAGAGTCAACTCCGCGGTATGATCCTGCAGGAATGGTGTGCATTGTGTAAAACGGAAACTTGCTTGTAAGTGATTCGATAACATCCAAATCAATTGGTATAATTGAAATAGGATTAGTGCTTGATAATTCCATGATAGCCGTTGTTGGAGCTCCTGCTGTTACAAAAAAAGCATCTATTTTTTTGTCTTTCATTGCACTCGCAGAATCGCCAAAGCCAAGATTTTGTACTATTATGTCATCAAAAGACATTCCGTAGGCAGCAAGAATTTGGCGAGCATTTGACTCAACCCCTGATCCTACATCCCCAACAGAAACTTTCTTTCCTTTTAAGTCTTTTACAGACTCAATGTTAGATGATGGATCTGCGATTATTTGACAAACTTCAGCATACAGAGTTGCTACTGTTGAAAAACCTGTCGTTTGATTGTTTTCAAAGCTTTCTGTGCCTGTGTAGGCGTAGCTCATAACGTCATTTTGTGCAATTGCAAGATCTGCTTCATTACTTGAGAGCAATCTCAAATTTGCAGCTGATGCTCCCGATGACTGAACATTGATATTTACATTTGGCAATACTGTTGACAAAAGATGTGCGATAGCTCCGCCGTATGGATAATACGTTCCCGACGTTCCCCCCGTTGCCATAACAAGATTGAGCTGTGCTGAGTTTTGTTTTTCGCACGCTATCACCGTAAGGCTGATTACAATTAACAATGCTAATAAAATTTTTTTCATGTACATTATCTCCTAAAAATAGTTTTGGTACCGTCTTTTTTGTACCATTGTAAAATCATATCAAGTTTTTGTGATAAATACAAGGAGTGTTCTTTTTGCGTAAGAATTGATTTATCCTGATTTTGCATTACTTTTGTAAGATTTTGATTTTTAGTTGTTTGCAGCGTTTGCAAGCTTTTCTTTTAATGCTTTTTCTATTAATGGAGGAACCATTGCTGATATGTTTGCATCAAAGCGAGCAAGCTCTTTAATTGCACTCGATTTTAATACAAAGTATTTTGGATCAGTTGGAATAAAAACCGTCTCAACGCTTGCATTCAGCTGTCTGTTTAAAATTGATAAATCAAATTCGTAGCTAAAATCAGTAAAATTGCGAATTCCACGGAGCAGCACTTGGGCATCAATTTTTTTTGCAAAATTGACAACCAAAGAATCCCACACATGAACATAGACGTTTTCATAACTGCTAACTAAGTCGGTTAAAAAGGCGAATCGTTCATCCTGAGAAAATAAATATTTTTTTTCACTATTGGTCGCAATCACGACATGAATTTCAGAAAATAATTTTGAGCTTCGAGCAATAATGTCTAAATGTCCGTACGTTGGTGGATCAAATGACCCTGGAAAAATGGCTTTTGGCATGATGCATAGTATAAAAAAGAGGCTTTTAGGTCAAGAGTGCATTCCTTAACTATTTTATTTGAGTCTTTATTTTTCTGCACTAGTTGCCGAAAATAATAGAAGACATGAAAAAGATTTTTTTAATAAGTTATATTTTTTTATTTGCCGCTGCGATTTTCTCTGTTGAAATTGATCCCTTTGAAAAGGATTTTTTGCTTTCGGGAATTTATATGGCTCAACCGCCGATTGTCAAGGATGATTTCGTAGTGTTTACCGCTGATACAAAGGCTCGCCATGTTGGCATTGTATTTGAAAACGAAAAGTTCAAAAAAATTCATAGTTTTGAGCGATTTACGCTCCACGATGAAGAAGGGGAGACAAAGAAATCTTTTCTTTTTTATATTTACAAGCTGCCAAAAAAAATTCAGCGTGTTGATTATCGTCTTGTTATTGATGGCCTTTGGACGTATGATCCGATCAATCAAGAAAAAAAGTATGACATGCAAAATAATTTGATATTGTCGACGGTTGCAATTAATCCTTCAAACGAAAAGAAGACTGAAGTTCTTGAAAATGGGATCGTTCGCTTTGTTGCTAAAAGTGAGCCTGGGGAAGTTATTCGTCTTAGTGGGAGCTTTAATAACTGGGATAGCTATATTTATGTAATGCAAGAAGTAGAGCGTGGAATTTATACGCTTGAAATACCCCTGCCAAAAGGAGTGCATTACTACAATTTTTACCGAGGAATTACAAGCTTTATTGATGAGGGCAATAGGGACAGAGCGTACACGCAAGATGGCATGCATGTCTCTATTTTAGAATTAAACTAGTTTTGTTTGAGTGATTGCTCCTTCTAAATGCCTTCGATTTTTCCCTGCACGAATTGTATGCTCGCCATCTTTTAAATTTGTTATAAATCTTTGTATTGAAAAAAAATATTAATAAT
This sequence comes from Treponemataceae bacterium, assembly GCA_051651645.1. Taxonomy (GTDB): domain Bacteria; phylum Spirochaetota; class Spirochaetia; order Treponematales; family Treponemataceae; genus JBOFSR01. The sequence goes on from JBOFSR010000003.1 coordinate 16,605, forward strand.
AATTACTCGCTTTATTTAAAATGAACTACTAAATTCTGTGTAAGTGTTTGATATACTGAATAAAAAAGACTTTGTTTGTTTGTGAAAAAAGATTTGCATAATTTAGGTTGTTTGGTTGACAAAAACGGTGAAACTATGTAAAATAGGCTTTGGTATACTTGAAAGTAAGCTTAGGAGTCGAATATGAAAAAAGTAATAATGCTGCTACTCGCGATAATAATGATAAGTTCATGTTCTTTTGAGAGTGAAACTGCTGTAAAGCGATTAGAATTTGTTGGCGGTGCTGACGTTCGGGTAAATATCTCTGATCGAGTATACCAAATTAAATTTGCAAGAAATGTTGACGGTGCTGTATCGTATGACAGTGAAAATAAAAGAATTGCAATGGTTGATGACTTTGGGGAGGTAACACTTCTTTCTACAGGAACCGTGAATATTATTGTTGTAAGACATACTCAAGGAGATCTTCCAGAACTTAGAGAAAAAATTACCTTGCGTATTGAAGCTGCTGGTATTGCAGCGGAGGACTTTGAAAATGAAGTTGTCTTGAATAAAACGACGACTTTTATGGCTGTTGGGGGTGCTGAGCGATTGGAGGTCTTGAGAGGCCGACTTACACGAGAGTTGCCTGTAGGTGAAATAACATGGGATAGTAGTGATCCGAGCGTTGCCTCTGTTGATAAGGCTGGTGTTGTTTTTGCACTACAACCAGGTGTTACCACGATAACAGCAATGCGAAGTAATGGCAAGCAAAGTGAATGTACCGTCGTTGTTTCACAAGAATCCCTTCGCGTAGAAAAACTTGAAATATCTGATAGTAATAAAGAAATTACCATTGGCTCTCTTGGAAAACTTGAAGCTATCATCACCCCACCTAATGCGACTCGCCAAGGTGTGCAGTGGTACAGTGAAAATGAAGACATTGTAAAGGTTGGTCGTGGTGGCGTTATTTTTGGGATAAAAAAAGGCGTTGGAATGATAGTTGCTGTAATTGATGAAGAAAATCAACGAGCTGAAATAGAAGTGCGTGTAGTTGAACCAATTACAGAGGGGCTTCTTGGTTTTTCTATATTTCCTGAGAATCCTAGTTATTTGGTTGGTGAGACAGGGACTTTGACTTATGATACTATCCCTCCTGGACTTGATTTAGAGGTTGTGCCTTTTTGGGTATCAGAAACACCTAGCGTTGTTGAGATTGATGTTGATTCTGGTGATCTTGTTGCAAATAGTGTTGGGACAGGAGTTGTTTTTCTTTCTGTAGAAGGTTCTTCGATTGAGACTCGTGCTTTTGTTGAAGTTACTAATAGACGGTCTATAACAGTCGTGCCTAATACTGTAACCATGTATAAGGGTGATAAACAAGAAGTACAAGTCTCAATATTTCCGAGCAGTCAAATTGGGGCAAAACTCAAAGTTATTAGCTCAAATAGTGTGGCAGATATTAAATTGGGGTGTGATGACAATATTGAAGGTAATGATGATATAATTTATTTAGTAGCTAAAGAGATTGGAGATGTTTTAATTCACGTTGGATTTGCTGATGGTATTTCAGGGGATATTTCAGGAGAGCTTCGTGTTAATGTTGTAGATTTTCCTCCTGTAACTGGACTGAAAATAAACGAAGGTTCTTTTGATTTAGCTCAAGGTGCTTCAAAAGAGGTGACTTTGCGTGTTACGCCAGATTTTGTGCCAATTCCCGTAATAACGTGGAAATCTACTAATGAAAATAATATTTGGGTGAATGAAACAGGCACAGGTGCAGATAGAAAATGGTTTGTTGAAGTTTCAGCTGATGCACCAATAGGAACCTTTGCTGATATAAGTGCTCATGTTGGCAGTACTGTTCAATCGGATGCCATTCGGGTAGTGGTAATGCCAGGTGTGCTTGCAACTGAAATTACTCTTGAGCCACGTGAAAAAACTATTGCTGTAGGTGAGAGATTTTCTGATTGGATATATACAATTAAACCCGCTGGAGCTGAAGATCAGGCTGTTCGTTGGAGCAGTAGTAATGATTACGTTTTGGTAGATGAACTTACTGGTGAAATTTTAGGGATATCTGCTGGTACTGCACGAATTACGGTAAAGCCTGTTTATGCAGAAAGTGATAGTGTGTTGGCTTGGTGTACTGTAAAAGTAGAGGACAAGGTTGCTGTAACTAGTATACAAATTGCTCCAAATGAGGTGAAGCTGGTGGTTGGTACGAGCATGGATGCCTTGGTTATAATCTTGCCAGAAAATGCAACCAATAAGAGTTATTCTTGGCATAGTGATGATGATAGTATTGCAATCCTTGATGGCGGCAAGATAGTTGGTCTTAAACAAGGAAAAGCAATAATTACTGTTGTTTCAGAAGATGGTGGACATGAGGCAACCTGTGAGGTAACGGTTGTCGAAACCCTTGTTGGTGTAAGTATATTACCCGAACAAGCTAGTATTTTGCTTCAAGAAAATAGTGAGTCTGTGCTTAATTTGGCAGTGGTGTCTAATCCTGTTGGGGCGGTTATGGATACCGTTGAATGGCAAATTGATGGTTCTGATATTCTTGAGTTTGTTGGTGATACTGATAAGCCCATAGTAAAAGTTAAGGGGATAAAAGAGGGCGTTACGCAAATAACTGTGGTAGTTAATGGGACGGAGACTGCAGAGCGTCTTGTTACGGTTACTTGGGGCGTGACAGGCCTTTTCTTAGATCGATACACTCTTAGCATGGATCAAGGTAGTGATGATAAGCTTACTGCAATACCGCTGCCAAAGGGCGTTTCAACTAAGGTTTTGTGGCACACAAGCGATGCTTCTATTGTTGAAGTAAATCCTCAAACGGGTGAATTGCGTGCAGTTGCTTCAGGTAGTGAAGCTATTGCTACTGCTGTCATTACTGCAACGACAGAAAGAGGAAATCATAGTCGAGACTGCACTATTACTGTGTATCCTCGCTTGACAGGCTTGGAGTTTCTTCAAGGTGATGAGTATGAAGTGGAAGTTGGGAAGACTCTTGATCTAGGCTCTCAAATAAAAAAGAGTCCTGAGGCTGCCCAAGATAGAGAGATTGTTTTTAGTAGTAGTGATGAATCAGGGGTGTTTGCAAGTCTTGATACGGCTACTGGTGTTCTTACAGCAAAAAGTGTTGGAGAACTTAAAGTAACGGGAATAATGAAAACTCCTTATGGGGATTTTTCTGCTGTATGTAGTGTAACGATCGTAGGTAAAAAAATACCTGTTGATTTAATACGTGTAGTGCCAGCTAAAAAAACAATAATAGTTGGATATCCTGAGCAGTTAACGGCGGAAGTTTATCCGGCAGATGCAACTGATAAAATGGTAACATGGACGAGTAGTGATTCTTCTATTGCAATGGTAGACGCTGAAACGGGTGAAGTAACCGCAGTTAAAGTGGGCGGGCCTGTTTTGATAACAGCAACAGCAAATGATGGAAGCAATATAGCTGGCTCTAGTACTATCCATACTAAATATGAAAAAGTTACAGGTGTACAAATTGAAAAAGAGGCCATTTTTGTCCCTCGTGGAGAAAAAAGAGTACTAGAAGTTCTTATAAGTCCAGATAATGCGAGTGATAAAACGGTTCAGTGGCTTAGTGATAATCCGAGTATTGCTTCTATTGATAAAAATACAGGCGAGATTACAGGCGTTACGGTAGGGCAAACCTCTGTGAAAGTAACAACGGTTGATGGTGGCTTTTCTGATGAGTGTCTCGTTACTGTAACTGACCCGTCGGTAATTATAACAGGCGTAAATTTAAATAAAAATGTAACATATATGCGAGTGAATGAGACTGAGCAGTTAAGTGCAAGAGTCCTTCCGTATGGTATTGCCAATCAAAATGTTACTTGGAGAACAAGTGATCAAAATATAGCAGACGTTGATGCAAATGGTTTGATAAAAAGCTATGCCGTTGGTAAAGCAATAATCACCGTAGAGACAGAAGATAAAAATCATACTGCAACATGCCTTGTGAATGTTGAGGAGCGAAGTGTTTCTGTTAAAAGTGTAACTTTGAATAAAACTGAACTGACCTTGCTTATAAGTGGCACAGAGCAATTAGCTGAACGAATAATCCCCGCAAATGCAACTAATCAAAGGGTAGAGTGGAAGAGTAGCGATACAAGTATTGCACGAGTTGACTCAAAAGGTTTTGTTCTTGGCGTATCTGTTGGAAGTGCTGTTATAACAGTAACAACGGTTGATGGAAATCGTAAGGCAACGTGTAAGGTTGATGTAAAAGATAAAATCATATCGGTGACGGGAATTAAGCTGAGCACTGAGGATGAGTTTATTGCGGTTAATAATAAAAAGCAATTACATGCAATCATTGAGCCAAGTAATGCGACAAATCAAAGTCTTGTATGGATGAGTGATCTGACTAGCATTGTAGAAGTTAGCTCTAGTGGAGAGATTTTTGCTAAGAGTGCTGGTAAGGCAAGAATTCGAGTAGAAACTGTTGATGGCAAATTCAGTGATACGTGTTTAGTAACGGTAAGTGATCGTGAAATTCCTGTAACCTCAATAAAGCTTCTTCCTGACAGCATGATTATTGAGCCAAAAATGCAAAGAATAATAACGGTTGAGTTCACTCCTCCTGATGCAACAAATCAAGCCGTAACTTTTAGTAGTGATAATCTTTCTGTTGCGACGGTAGATGCTAAAACAGGTGAAGTTACCGCTATAGCAGACGGAGAAGCTATAATTACTGCAAAGCAAGCTGGCGTAGCTTCAAAAACTTGCTTTGTGCGGGTCGGAACTTTAGTAACGCAGCTTCGTATTAATGAAGGAAAAATGAATATTGCTATCGGCGAAAAGGGGCAGTTTACTGTTGCTATAGAGCCTGATAATGCAACAGATGGAACGGTAACATGGACGAGTAGTAACTCTGCCATTGCAAGTGTTGATTCTGTGACAGGAGAGGTTACGGGTATTGGTAGTGGTTCTGCAATTATAACGGCAACGACAAATGACGGAAGTGGTTTAACGGCTTCTCAAGATGTGGGCGTTACATATTCACGGGTAACGGGACTAGAGCTTGCAAAAACTGCAACATTTGTGAGTGTTGGTGGCAGAGAAAAACTTCTTGCTACGGTAAAGCCAGAGAATGCAACTATAAAAAAATTAAAATGGACGAGTGAAGATTCAAATATTGTACGAGTTGATGAGGAAACAGGTAGGATTACGGGTATTAGTGCTGGTAGTGCTTTTGTTATTGTAAGAACAATTGTTGGTGGTTTTGAAGATGCGTGTTTTGTTACGGTAACAAAAAATAGTATTGCTGCATCGGATGTAAGCTTAAATAAAAATGCAACTTATATGCAAGTGAATCAGACGGAGCGTTTATCGGCAAGACTAATTCCGTATAATGCTTCAAATCAAACGGTTACATGGTCAACAAGTGATGAAAGTATTGCAAGTGTTGATGTTGGTGGAGTAATAACAAGTCATAGAGTTGGTCAGGCCGTCATCACCGTAAAGACAGCTGAGGGTGGGTATACGGCAACCTGTCTTGTAAATGTTGAGGCAATCACGGTTCCTGTTACAGAGGTAACATTAAATAAAACGGAAATGTCCTTGCTTGTAAATGGAACAGAGCAATTAGCTGAGAGAATAATTCCTTTTATTGCAACAAATCAAACGGTACGATGGGAAAGTAGTAATACAAATGTAGCGATTGTTAGCGTAACTGGCCTTGTTATCGGGAGAAGTGTAGGAAATGCTGTTATAACAGTAACAACAGTAGATGGAAGTCGTAGTGCAACTTGTGCTGTTCAGGTTTTACCAAATAGTATAGCTGTAAAAAATCTTACTATGAGTAAAGAAAATGAGTATATGGTTGTTAATACTAAAAAGCAAATATATGCAGTTATAGATCCAGAGAATGCAACAAATCAAAATCTTGCTTGGACAAGTAGTGATTCTGCTATTGCAGAAGTTAGCTCTACAGGCGAAGTTTTTGCTAAAAGTGCTGGTCAAGTACGTATTAAGGTGCGAGTGAAAGCTGCTAGTGGAAATATTAATGCCTCTTGCTTGGTGACTGTGAGTGCATCTGAGATTCCTGTAAGTACGTTAAAAATAACTCCTGATTCTTTGCGATTAGATCCTTCTGAAACAAAGAAAGTTCAGTTAGTTTTTACTCCTTCTCATGCAACAAATCAAGAAGTTACTTGGAAGGCTGTGCCTGAGGATGTTGTAAAAATAAATGAGCAAACAGGTGAGATTACTGGCATAAAAGAAGGACGTACAATAATTACTGTAACGACAGTAAACGGTATAACAGCTGAATGTACCGTGAGTGTTGGTTTTTTAGCACAAAGTATAAAGATTAATGAAGGGGCTAAGTTAATTGCAGTTGGGCAAAAAACATCTTTTACGGTGACTATTAAGCCTGACAGTGTAACAGACAAAACGGTAACATGGACAAGCAATAAACCAGAAACTGCCAGCGTTGATCTTGAAACGGGTGAAGTAACAGGTCTTAAAGATGGTACGGCAATTATAACGGCAACGACAAATGATGGAAGCGAGTTAAAAGATACACAGAGCGTGAAGGTTACCTTTATTAACGTAAATAGTATTGAGATTGGAAAATCTGCAACGTATATGACTATTGGCTCAACGGAGCAACTGCACGCAATAATCCGCCCCTCTAACGCAAGTAATAAAGAGGTAACTTGGGAGAGTAGTAACACTCGTGTTGTAACGGTTGATGAGCAAACAGGTTTAATTACAGGAGTTTCTGAAGGAAATGCTTATATTAGCGTACGAACCGTTGACGGTGGATATAGTGATTTGTGTTTTGTTACGGTAACACGAAATGCCGTTTCTGTAGTTGATATAAGCTTAAATAAAAATGTAACGTATATGAAAGAGAATGAAACGGAGCGATTATCAGCAACGTTGATTCCTTTTAATGCAACAAATCAAAATATTACTTGGAGTTCTAGCGATCAAAATGTAGTAAGTGTCGATAATGTTGGGCTTATAACCAGTCATAAAACGGGTAATGCAATCATCACGGCAAAAACAGTAGATGGCGGGCGAACAGCAACCTGTCTTGTACATGTAGAAGAGGTGAATGTTTCTGTTACAGATGTAACGTTAAATAAAAAGGAGCTGGTTCTTCTTGTGGATGAAATAGAGCAGTTGGCTGAACGCATAATTCCTGCTAATGCAACAAATCAAACAGTTCTTTGGGAAAGTTATAACACAGCTGTTGCACGAGTTGACTCAAAAGGCTTTGTTATAGGAGTATCTGCTGGACAAACTGTTGTAACTGTAGCAACGGTGGATGGCTATTATCATGCATCCTGTACTGTTGTTGTAAGTAACAATGCTATATCGGTTACAGGAGTTAAAATTACTACAGAAGATGAGTACCTCGCTGTTAATACTAAAAAACAATTATATGCAGTCATGGAGCCTGCTAATGCAACAAATCAAAAGTTGATGTGGACGAGCGACTCAACTCGTATTGTAGAAGTTAGCTCAAGTGGAGAACTTTTTGCTAAGAGTGTTGGCAGTGCAACCGTTAAAGTAGAAAGCGTTGACGGAAGGTTTAGTGATACGTGCTTGGTAACGGTAACAGATCGTGAAATTATTGCAACTTCAATCGAACTTGATCCTCCTCTTTTACAGTTAAAACCTGAGGAAACAAAGACCTTAAAAGTGCTTTTTACTCCTTCTGATACAACAAATAGAAGCCTTTCTTTTACAAGTAAGGATCCAAAAATAGCGAAAGTTGATAAACAAACTGGCGTGGTTACGGGTGTACAAGAAGGAAAAACAACAATTGAAGTAAGGACTGCCTCTGGCCTAACAAAGGAATGTTCTGTTCATGTTGTGTATCTTGTAGAAAACTTAAGCATTAGAGATGATGTTCTAAACTTATTAGCAGGTGGTAATACGGGGCGCTTTAGTGTAACTATTACACCTGGAAATGCCAGTGATAAAACACTGACATGGAGTATTGTAGGCGATTCTGATGTTATAGAAATTTTAGATAAAAAAACGGGAGAAATACGCGGTCTTAAAGATGGACGTGCAACGGTGCAAGCGGTTGCAAATGACGGAAGTGGAAAAAGCGTTGAAGGCTATGTATCTGTTAGTGTTCCTGTAAGAGGCGTTCGCCTTGAACCAAGTTCTTTATTGATTGGTCTTGAGGAGCAAGATCGTCAGTTAAAGGTAGTTTTTGAGCCAGAAAATCCTTCAAATCAACTTGTTCACTGGAGTAGTAGTGATAAAAAAATAGTTGATGTTAGTGGAACAGGAAAGCTAATTCCATATAAGGTTGGACCTGCAACTATTATCGTAACAACTGATGATGGAAAGTTTGAGGGACGGTGTGATGTTACTGTTACATCCATAAGTCTTAATTTCCGTAGTCTTGTTATGGCTGTAGGTGAAACGAAGAGATTAAAAGCAACTATATATTCAGAAGATGAGTTTGACTGGTGGAGTAGAGATCCAGAAATTGCAGATGTAGAGTCTAATGGTAGAGTAACAGCAAAGAGTGTTGGTGATACAGTGGTATATGTTAAGGCAAAAAATAGTGCAGTAACCACAAGTTGTGATATTTTTGTAAAGCCTTCTGCCGCAAATATTCTTCTAAGTAGACATGTTATTAATACTGGTGTTGGAATGACCGAGCCATTAACTGCAATTGCAATTCCTTCGGACTCTGCAATTGCTTGGTCAACAACAAGGCCAAACGTTGCACGTTATGATTCTGTTAATAATCTTGTTGTTGCTGTATCACAAGGAAGTACAGTTATAAAAGCTGCAAGTGCTAATGGGAAAGTTTTTGATGAGTGTGTTGTTAATGTTAAGAGTATAGCTCAAAATGTTTCTATTAATCCTACAAGCATGACTGGCTTGTATAAAGGAGATCTTTTCAAAATAGAGGCCAGTGCTTTTCCAAAGGATGCGTATGTTCAAGACTTGGAGTGGACTTTTAGACCTGTGGGGGAAGATGGGGGCGTGGTAAGTTTTATAACAGGTGTAAGTGAAGGAAATACTGACGTTGCAGTTGGTCATGATGTTGTTATACGCGGAGAGAAGGCTGGTAGTGTTTATGTCAGAGCAACGGCAAAGCCAAATCTTGCGGCGTATGCTGAGTGTTTAATAACTGTTGTAGAGCCGTTGAAAGGTTTTTCTTTTGCAGAAGAAAATGTAAAAATGTATTTAAGAGAGACTTCTCGTGTGGTTGTTAATTTTGATCCTCCTAATGCATATGATAAAAAATTAGAGTGGTCTTCTAATAATGCAAGTATAGTAGGAGTTAGAGATGGACTTTTAAGTGCTAATGGCGTAGGACAAACAAAAATAATAGCACAAAATAAAGCTCTTAACTATCAGGCAGAGTGTATTGTTGAGGTTTTTGAAAAAGCAGCATCTGTTCAGTTAAATCATGATACAGTTCTTATACCTTTAGCGGAAGAAGCTTTTTTGAGTGCATCTGTTTTGCCAAATAGATCAACTGTGGATAAAAGATTGGTATGGGAGAGTAGTGATCCATCGACTGTACGTGTTACTGATGGCAAAATAGAAGGGTTGCAATTGGGAACAGCAACTATTACGGCAACAGCATTTCCGATAGATAATAATTCAAAAAAAGATATCTGCCTTGTTGAGGTCATTGTTCCTGTTGAAAGAGTACTTGTTTCTCCTGAAGCTCTAAAACTTGAGGTTGGAAAAAAAGCCCAAATACAAGCCTCTGCTGAGCCTTTAGAAGCATCTTATCAAGGTATTGACTGGGAAAGCAGTGATGAAGATGTTGCAATTGTAAATGGAGCAGGAAAGGTTACCGCACTTAGTAAGGGTGAAGCAAATATTTTTGCGATAAGCAAAGAAGGAATGCGTGTTAATAACTGTTTTGTAGAAGTCTTTACTGTAGATGTAGAAAAGGTAAGTCTTGACAGAAATATAGAATACATGGTGATAAATGATGAGCGATCATTGAAGGCAAGAATTGAGCCAGAGAAAGCAACCAATCAAAGCCTTGAGTGGGCGAGTAGCGAGGCAAGCATTGTAAGCATAAATCCTGAAACAG
>JBOFSR010000004.1:0-6515 GCA_051651645.1 Treponemataceae bacterium
ATTTTTGGTAGTCAATTTGCTCTTTTCCATGCTCGTCTTTTGTGATCGCATCAACGGGGCATGCTTCCTCACAGGGAACGGGAATTTTAATAATTGCGTGATAGGGACAGTTTTGCTTGCAAAGTCCGCAGTTGATACACATTTTTTCATCAATTTTTGCACGACCATCTTTGATTTCAATGCATTTTTTTGGACAATTTGTCATGCACGGTCGAGCTAAACACGCTTGGCATCCGTTTGTTACTAAATAGTGCGAACGAACGCAGGAATTACACGCCTCATCTAAAACGGTTAGCATAGGAGCCGTTGGCGTTTCTCGCTTTAAAGCCTCCTTTGCGTAGTCAGAAAGTTTTTTTTCGTCATCGTAGTCTTCGAGGCTATGCCCAAGCCGTGCAATGATTCGTTGGCGTATCAATTCTCTGTCGTGATAAATACAACAGCGAAGAGGAGTTGCACCATGTGGAGCCATTTCTCGTGGAATATAATGAATTGATTTTGCAAGCTTACCTTCAAGTTGAAGTTTTGTAATTCTTACAAGGATTTCTCGGTTAATTTTTGAATTATTATTATTGATGTTTAACATAGTTTATCCTCATGCACTGATTATACTTTTTTTAATTATAGAGCCTCTTTTTATCGTTTTATAAAAGACTCTCGACTAATAAAAAATCGACTCTATATTCTTAACCAGAATTCTACTTTTGTCAATTAAAAAAGGACTAAGATCTGCATAACACAGAACTCAGTCCTTAAAGTACCCTTAGTAAATGTTTTTACCTGTGGCTAGTCATCTACCTTTTAAGATTCATTACTGTTTCAAGCAAGGTATCTGCAGTCGTGATTGTTTTTGAGCTTGCTTGGAAGCCTCTTTGGGTTACAATCATGTCAGTAAATTGCTCTGTTAAGTCAACATTTGACATTTCAAGCGAGCCTGCTAAAAGTTTGCCTTTTCCTGCAACACCTGAAATATTAATGTTTGCAAGCCCTGAGTTATTTGACTGCATGTAGGTATTATCGCCAGCTTTTTCAAGTCCGCCTTGGTTTGCAAAACTTGCCATTGCAAGCTGCCCAATAATACGATTTGTACCGTTTGAATACACGCCTGTAATGGTTCCAGAGTTGTCAATTTTAAAATTGTCTAAGTAGCCTTGAGTGTATCCGTCTTGATAAAACGCCTTTGTAGTGCTTTGTGCCGCTGCCTGCGTGATGGTATTTATTTGACTGCCAATTTGTCCTAAATTGATATTGACTGTTTGCCTCATGGGATTGCCTGCCTCATCGGGATTTGATCCCGCTACATTAAAGGCTGCTTGAATAATAATATTTCCCGCATCTCCACTGGCATTTCCATCACCGTCAGTTGCTGCTTGTAAGGTTCCTGTGTTATCAAAATACACGGTAAACGTATTAGTGTTTGCATTTGCTGCATCTATACCGACCAAAGTGCCCGTTGCATCAGCATCGTTAGGATCGACTACAACAGTTCCTTGCCATTGGTTTGGTTGACCTGCAACACGGGTAAAAGATACTGATAATTGATGCTCATTCCCAAAACTATCATAAACCTTAAACTCTGTTGCCCATGTCCCTTTAGCGATATCAGCAGCAGTTGCACCTTCTAAAATTTCAGGTGTGTTCTTATTAAGATTACACGCAAAGTTTACATTTTCAGTCGCCTTTGGTGCATCTTTAGAACCAATCGGAATGATTATATCCTGCGTTTCGCCCGCTGGATTTACAACCATTTCCCCATTCAAATTTTGAGCCATATACCCTTGTACTCGTAAGCCGCTTGCAGGATTGACGAGTTTTCCATCAACGTCTAGCCCAAAAGCACCCGCACGAGTGTAAAAGTTTTGCTCACCACTTTTCAAAACAAAAAAACCATTTCCTTGAATTGCAACATCAGTTGAAACTCCCGTTGATTGCAAATTTCCTTGTGTAAAAATTGTATCAATACTTGCAGTCATTACGCCAAGTCCAACTTCTTTGGGGTTAATACCACCAATTTCCGTTGTTGGGCGAGCTGCCCCTGCAAGTTGTTGTGAAATCATGTCTTGAAAGTTTACACGTCCGCGTTTAAATCCTGTAGTGTTAACGTTTGCAACGTTATTTCCTATAACATCAAGCCGAGTTTGGTGATTTTGCATACCAGAAACGCCGGCATAAAGTGATCTCATCATAGTGCTAACCCCTTAGTTTGTGTAAATTTTTTTAATTTGATCAAGATTGTAGACAGAGCCATTCACTTGCACTTGAGGATTTGCTCCTCGTACCGCAGCCTCTACAACACCTGTTTGCACGCCATCGCCCACTTCCACATCAACTGTTTTTCCAACCGCAGCCATCGCCTCAGAAGAATTAAGCATTGATGCCAACTTAGAAAACTCATTTCCCATATTAGTCATTTGTTCAAGGCTTGAAAATTGAGCCATTTGAGCAATGAATTGAGTGTTTTCCATTGGTTGCGTTGGATCTTGATTTGCCAATTGCGCAATCAAAAGTTTAAGAAAATCGTCCTTGCCAAGTTCAGGGTTTGCAGCACGTCCATTTACTACAAGAGTTTTGTTGAATGAATCAACTTGCAATTTTGCATGAGCTTTTTCTGACGTACTCATTGACGCTTGAAATTCCATTGCGATTCTCCTCTAAAATTATATATTAATTAAATCATCACATTTACGGTGCTATAATTTGAGCTGTAGTAGCCAAAACTATCCGCACTGTCTTCACTGTAGTCTGCAAAAAACGGCTGTGCCTCTTGATACACATCACCAAAAATATTTTTATTATCTTCTTGATGATTGTTTTCATTTTGACCGCCGCCCCACGAAAGCTCAAAGCCCGCTCCCTCAAATCCGCTTTCTGCAAAAGCGGCCTTTAATGAATCAAGATTATTCTTGAACGCATTATACGCTTCTTCGCTTGCAACCACAATTTTTCCTGTTAGTACTTTGTCGGCTAATTCCAAATTAATCTTAACATTTCCAAGCTCTTCTGGACGCAAAATTAAATTGATTGAGCCTGCATTGCCATCGCGCAAAGTGATTAGCCCTGTTTTGACAAAGCTTTGTGAATTATTTTGAATCTCACGAGAAAGCATTGAGGCAAAGGTGCTTTTTACTTTTTCTGCAGGAGTTTCTGTCAAAGCGTTCGTTGCACTTTCATTCAAGTTCATTACTAATTCGGCATTGCCATCCGCATCAATCGTTACCGCCTGATTAAAATCCGATGTTTTCTCTGCCTTAAGCGATTCATTTTTAGGCGTTCGCTCGTCAACTACCGTAAATTGTGCATGTTGCGTTGATTTTTCACCTGATTGCACTTTGTTGGCAAAGTCCTGCTGATTAAGCTGATTTTCCTGTGCTTCTGCTAAAATCGAAGCATTCGAAGCGTCCTCTTTTGAAACGCTCTCGCCAAAAAAATCTTTTACCTGATTTTCTTTTTGCAAAAGATTTTCCTCGCCTGCAAAACTCAAAGTATTTTCATCTTCAACATGGTGATTTTCGCCCGCTTCAGCCTTCGCTTTTAGTTCAGAAAAACGATTGCTTTCAAGGTTTTCTTTTTCAGTTTGTAAAACCTTTGACAACGGATTTATCTCGCTTTCGCCATCAATCAGGTTTGCACCCTGCAAAAGCTCATCCTCTGCTAGTTGCTCAACACTTGCATAAGAATCTGTGATAAGAACATCGCTGTTAATAAAAAGAGGCTCTTCAGTAACAACAGGAATGACCAAATCATTTTTTGCAAGCAGATTTTTTTCATCTTCTTGAGAAAGATCTTTTTCCTCATCAATTTTTTCTTGCTCAGTTGACTTGCTATTGTTCACATGATCAGTTTTTTTGTCATTCTGTGATTCATGGCTTTTTGCAACATCATGACTCTCGATTTTTTTTTCTTCAAATCTTTGAGAATCAGAATGATAGCCTTGTTCAGTTTTGTCAGCAATTGCTCGATCAAGAATAGCGGTAAAACTTTCTCCTCGATACGTATTTGCATTTTTTGCAACAAAAGCAAAATCGTTTTGTGCGTTCGGTGCATTCATTTGCACAGATATTTCCACTCATACCTCCATCTTATTGGCTTCCCACCCAAAAGACTTAATTATTCATCGGTTAAAAAAAAAGAGAGTTAAGGGCTCTGGCCATATATTTGCAGAAAACAATGCGTTTATTTTGCAACTTCTTGCTTTTTGTTAAAAAAAAATGTATTTTGGTTTTCATTATTAAAATTATTTTGTAAGGAAAATATGTTTTCATTTTTGCTTGTGATTACTTATGTTGCATTTATTAGCTTGGGGTTGCCTGATGCGATTTTAGGCTCCGCTTGGCCAACAATGTATGAGGGCTTTGGTGTTCCTTTTTCGAGTGCAGGACTTATCAGCATGATTATTGCAAGTGGTACTATTATTTCAAGTTTTTTTTCTAGCAAAGTTATTGCCTTTTTTGGAACAGGCATAACAACTCTCCTGAGCGTCACTTTAACCGCTGTTGCTCTTATGGGCTTTTCATTTTCATCGGACTTTTGGATGCTTTGTCTTTGGGCAATTCCGTATGGAATAGGAGCAGGAAGCGTTGATGTTGCTTTAAATAATTTTGTTTCCTTGCATTATAAATCACGTCATATGAGTTGGTTGCATTGTTTTTGGGGGATTGGAGCAACACTTGGCCCGTACATTATGGGATTGTGCTTGGCTCATAATTTTTTGTGGAATACTGGCTATCAAATAATTGGAGTTATGCAAATTGCGTTGGCTGTTGTCTTGTTATGCACGCTCTCCTTGTGGAAAATTAAAAAAAATGAACATGAAGCACAAGTTACAGAGCATAAAACAATTCTCCTAAAAGAGATACTTGCTCTGTCAGGAGCAAAATCAATTTTAGTAGCCTTTTTTTCTTATTGTACACTGGAAATCTGTGCAGGATTTTGGGCAAGTACGTATATGGTTTTAAATCGTGGTATTGATGTACAAAAAGCTGCTACATGGACGTCATTGTTTTATTTTGGCATTACAGGTGGGCGCTTTTTGTCAGGCTTTATTTCTGACGCATTGGGAAATCGTAGAATGATTCGCTTAGGGCTTGGCTTTGTCTGTGTTGGCTTAGTTTTATTGTTTTTGCCAAATGATTATTTTTTACTTGCAGGATTAATTATTCTTGGACTCGGATGTGCGCCTATTTATCCTAGTTTGCTTCATGCAACGCCAGAGAATTTTGGCAGTGATAAATCCTCTGTCCTTATGGGCATTCAAATGGCATGTGCATACACAGGAGCAACTTTTATGCCGCCCCTTTTTGGGTTTTTAGGTGAAAAAATTGGGCTGGGTCTGTATCCCGTATTTCTCACTTTTTTTGCTCTTTTGATTATTATTGTAACTGAAAAAGTAAATTCGCTACAAAAAAAATGATTTGTAATTTTTGCTCTCAGCCTACCAATCAAATAGTTGTTAAGTCCGTTTTATATCATCACTGTGATTTTTGCCATGGAATTTTTAAGGATCCAAGCTGTTTTTGTTCCCCTGATGATCAAAAAAATCGCTATGAAAAGCATAATAATACACTTGAAAATCAATCATACAAAAAATATTTACAGGATTATTTACAAAAAATTGATTTATTTTTTCAAAAACAGTCAAAGCAAATTGGATGCTTTTTAGATTTTGGCTCTGGAGTTTTTCCTGCAATGGAGGCTTTATTAAAAGAAGAAAATAATTTTAAATCCTTACTTGAGACTCAAATTTTTTCATATGATATTTTTTTTGCTAATTACCCAAAAATTCTGGAAAAAAAATTTGATGGTATCAATTGCCTTGAAGTTGCAGAGCACTTTGAAAATCCTCTAAAGGAATTTAGCCTGTTGTATAAATTATGTAAAGAGGATGGATATGTTATTGTTTCAATGCAGTTTGTTGATTTTTGCGATGATTTTTCTTTATGGTGGTATAAAGAAGATTCTACCCATGTGAGTTTTTACTCAAAAAAATCTTTGCAAATTTTGGCTAAACGTGTAGGATTTTCATCATTCATAGAAATTGATAAAAATATAATCGCACTAAAAAAGTGTAGTGATTTTTAATATGGTTAAATTTTTTAGAGCTTTGCCTTTCTTTTAGACTTGTTTTTATTGCTTGACGCAATTGTTTTTTTGATATATTATTTAAATTACTGTTTTGGGGATGTTCCGGCTTCGACTGGGATGTTTCTTGCCTAATGTTGCAGGTAGAGTGCAGACCTCTTGATTCTGCAAAACTTATAACTGCCGAAAATTTTGACAGTTATGCAGTAGCTGCTTAAACAGCACTGCACGGAAACCAATTTGTTCTGTTCCGTACGAATTGACTTTCTGACGCTAATCGGGACTTGCTTTGTGTAGCGTTCAGTATGCACAAGGGACTATTTACTGAAATACGGAGACGATGCTTGCGGTGCTGCTACCGTTTCCCGACAATCACCTCGCACCAATAACTCTGTAGACGCGTTAGGCACGCTTTTCAGGACGGGGGTTCAACTCCCCCC
>JBOFSR010000005.1:0-6771 GCA_051651645.1 Treponemataceae bacterium
AGAGATAGAGTGGAAAAGTGATAATGAGAGTGTCGCAAAGGTAAATAAAGCAGGGGTAGTTGAGGCTGTTGGAGGTGGGAATGCAGTGATTACAGGAGTTGCAAAAAATACGTCTGATGTATCGAAGTCGACGGTGAGCGTTCCTGTAACGGTTAGTGTGCCTGTATTAAAAGTGGCGTTTGATGAAGTTGGGACTTTTGTTGGCAGAAGTATGAATCATGTAATAGAAGCAGGTATTACGCCTATAGATGCAACAGAGGATGAAGTTACAAAGATTGAGTGGAAAAGCTCAAATGAGAGTGCAATAAAAGTAGTTGGCAGTGGACGAAGAGGAACTCTTACTGTTGTAGGTGAGGGTAGCTCAGTCATAACAGCATCAATACCAGAAACGGATGTAAAGGCTGACTATATTGCTTTTGTTGTTAATGAGGGAAGTGGAAATACTGAAAGTAGTGTGATCTTGCCGTTAAATTTGACAATGACCGTTGGAGAGAAGTGGCCAGAGTCTGGGGGAATAAAAGGAGATAATATAACCAGTGATACGCCATCGGTAGTATCTCTTTCTGGAAAGAAACTATCTGCCCATAAAAAAGGTAGTACTCTTGTTACGTATTATGAGAATAAGAAAAAAAAGACGTGTGTAGTAACGGTAAGAGAAGCAGAAGTTATTGTAGAGGATATTCAAATTACAACGCCACAACCAATAATTCTTGATAAAAGGACTTCCCCGAGTATATGGTTGAATGCAAAAGTTAGTGTATCAAGTGGGGTTGAGCCAAAGGTTGAGTGGACGTCAACAGAGATGAGTGTAGCTGAAGTTGATAGAAGTACGGGGTTTTTGAAGGCAAACTCTGTAGGACGTACTCAAATAAAGGCAAAAGCTGGAGGAAAAGAAGCTACTTGTGACGTGCACGTAGTGATATTAACAGAGAGTGTTTTGTTACTTTCAGAGAGTTTTGTAAAGCTTGAAAAAGATAGTGAGTACACAATAAATACTCGAGTTTTACCACCGAATGCAACAAATAATACTGTTTTATGGGAAAGTGAAAATCCCAGTATTGCAAGTGTTGATGAGAGAACAGGCAAGGTTACATCTCATAGTAGCGGACAGACGACTGTGTGGGGAAGAGCAGAAGATGGTGGAGCACAGGTGAGTTGTACTGTTGAGGTGCATGTTCCTGTAAAAACAATAACGATAACTCCAAAACTAAGTAGTATGCTTGTTGGTGAAGAAATTCAGTTAGAAGCGTTAGTAAGTCCATCCGATGCAACTACTGCTGTTGTTTCATGGCACAGTGACAATGCTGGTGCTATAAGTGTTGCTAATGGAAAGATAAAAGCCTTGAAGAAAGGACGCTCATTAATACGAGTGGAATCAACAGATGGATCAGGTGTGTTTGATGAAATTCGTATTAATGTAGAATCTGTTTCGGTTACAGGACTTGATTTAGATGAAAGTAGGCTGTATATGGCGGCAGGAGATAGAAAACAAGTTAATGCAAAAATAATACCAGAGAATGCATCAAGTAATAAAATTAACTGGAGAAGCACTGATATACGAGTTGCTGAGGTAGAGGGCAATGGTCTTGTAATTGCCAAAACTGCTGGAAGTACAACAATTAGTGCAACAACTGAGGATGGAAATTATAGGCAAACATGTGTAGTAACTGTTAGTGCAAATCGTATAGAAGTGTCAGATGTTACAGTAAGTAAAAATATTACTTATCTGATAGTTGGGGGAAAAGAGCAGCTTGAAACCATGATTATTCCACATAATGCAACGAATCAAAGTCTTGAGTGGAAAAGTGATGATGATGGAGTTGTTGACGTTACAGAGGCTGGACTCTTAGAAGCAAAGGCTGTGGGATCGACGACTGTTCGAGTGAGAGTAGGGGGATTTGAAGCAAGTTGTGAAGTGTTTGTAAGTAATACTGCGGTAGATGTAAAAGGTGTTTATCTTAATAAGAAAGAAACCAGTCTACAGATAAATGGCAGTGAACAATTGGGCGTAATGCTTGTGCCATACAATGCGACAAAACAGTATGTTACATGGAGAAGTAGTAATAAGGGGGTTGTAACAGTTGAAAATGGATTTGTTGTAGGTATATCACAGGGAGTTGCGACGGTAACTGTTCGAAGTGAAGATGGTGGATATGAAGATAGCTGTGATGTGAGTGTAGAACAAAGAGCAATCCCTATTGTAGGTGTTTCAATAAATAAAAAGAATACAGCGATTAGCATAGGCCGAGTTGAGCAGTTATTTGCATATATTAACCCTGCGTACGCGACAAATCAAAATCTTAGCTGGAACAGTAGTGTTAATAGTGTTGCAAGCGTTAGTGGAACAGGACAAGTCTTTGCCCACTCTGTGGGAAGTACCCGAATAACGGTATCAACGCCAGATGGCAGGATAAGCGATTACTGTGATGTCAGTATTGTAGGAGATGAAAGTAGTATTTCAAGTGGAAGTAAAGGTTCAAGTGTTACCCTTGATAAATCTACTTTATTGCTTAGACCTGAAGAATTTCAAAGCTTAGTAGCAACGATTAGTCCCCCTAATGCGATAAATCAACAGCTGTACTGGAAAAGTAATAATGATTATGCTGTAAGAGTTGATTTAGCAGGTCGTGTTATAGCAAAGTCTCTAGGATCGGCTATAATCACTGTTGCTTTAGAAAATGGTCAAGTCATGGATACATGTCGAGTTGAGGTATCAGTTTTTGCCACAAGTGTTGAGCTTAATAAAAAAACTCTTGCATTAGAAAAAGGTGAAGTATCAAAAGCGTTAGTTGCACAGGTTAAGCCAAATAATGTAACAGATAATAAAGTGAAGTGGACAAGTGAAGATACCAATGTAGTCCAAATTAATGAAAATACAGGAGAGATGACGGCACTGTCAGGAGGCGTTAGTGTTATTCGAGTAGAAGCCCGTGATGGAAGTGGAAAGATGGATGAGTGTGAGGTGAAAGTTGATGTTCCTATAACAGGTGTTACTATACGTCCAAAACCTGTAGTTCTTGAAGTTAATAAGAGTGTGTCGTTGTATGCTGATATTGAGCCACTTGATGCGACATTACAAGGGGTAGAGTGGTATAGCGAAGATAAAAGAACTGCAGATGTCGATGTGCTCGGACGAGTAACAGGACTTTCTGTAGGGAGGACAAGAATAGTTGTCGTAACGGCTGACGGCAAGGAAATGGACTTCTGTGATATTGAAGTAGTCGTTCTTGCAACAGGAGTTACCCTCAATGAAACATATCTTAAATTAAATACAGGATCACGATATACAAAACTTTCTGCAAGTGTTTCTGGTAATCCAACTACTAAGGGGGTTGTCTGGAGCAGTGATGACGCGAGTATTGTATCTGTTAATAATCGAACAGGCGAGTTAAAGGCATTGAAAAGAGGAAAAACTTCTATTCGAGCAACAGTAGCGGATGGTAGTGGGCATTTTGATGTGTGTGAAGTAGAAGTTACTGTTCCTGTTACGGGGATAACTATAGAAAATGCAGATCTATCAATGGAAATAGGAGAAAAGACAAAATTCAGTGCAGTGGTGCGACCTGCTGATGCGACAAATAAGGCTTTTAGTTGGAGTAGCAATGATAGTGATATTGTATACATTGATAACGATGGAAATGCAGAGGCAAAGTCAGTTGGTGTTACAATGATAAAAGCAACAACTGATGATGGTAAACGGATGTCTTTGCGTGAAGTAACTGTGCCTCCTATTAAAGTTAGAAATGTAAGTCTTAACAAAAAACAAACACATATGCTTGTTAATGGAACAGAGCAATTGATAGCCCTGTTTACTCCTTCTAATGCAACAGATAAAAAACTGCAGTGGAGTAGTAGTAATAGAAGTGTTGTTGTTGTTGATGCTGAAACTGGTATGTTAACAGCTAAGGGAGAGGGAACTTCAGAAATTATTGCGATAACTAATGATGGTGAATTTACTGCGAAGGCTGAAGTTTTTGTTGAAAGTAAAAGTATCGCAGTTAGTGATATAGCGGTAAATAAGATACAAAGCTTTGTTTCTTTGGGAGAAAAGGAATCTTTGCATGTTGTTTTTGAACCATTGAAAGCAACAAATCAAAATGTGCTATGGAGAAGTGATAATGCAACTATAGCTTCTGTTGATAAAGACGGTGTGGTAACAGGAGAGGGAGTTGGAAGTACAACAATTACAGCAACATCCGTGGATGGAGATCATGTAGATACCTGTAGAATTGATGTTGTAGAAAATATTGTTAAACTACGAGGAATAACTCTTAGTACAAAGAGCCTTGTCATTGATTTATATGATACTCAAATGATACGTGCAACAGCAAGTCCTGCAAATGCCACTAATCAAGATTTTGTATGGAGTAGTGATAATGAAAATATTGTAACTGTTTCAAATACAGGGCTTATAATGCCAAAGGCTGCTGGAAGTACTATAATTCGAGTAAAAAACATAGATGATACTGTTTCATCATTGTGTGATGTAACGGTAGTCTATAAGCCCACAACTAAAGTTAATCTTAATAGTTATGAAATGATGTTGTTGGTAAAAGATACAGAGACACTTATTGCAGATGTTCTACCAAAGAATGCTTCAACTAATAATATACAGTGGATAAGTAGTGCACCAAGTGTTGCTTCTGTTGATAATGAGACAGGCTTGATAACAGCTAAAAAAGCAGGAGGTGCTCGAATAGTAGCAAAAACACTGGATGGTCTTTCAAGTTCTCCTTGTTATGTAACTGTTGTTAATGAGTTTATTCCTATTGAAACAATAGAAATAAAAGAAAAAACAAGTATGGTTGTTGGTGGTACAGAAGTTCTTACTGAGAAACCTCTTCCTCGCGATACAACTGATATTGGTTATACTTGGACGAGCAATAATGAAAGTTTTGTTTCTGTCAAGGATGGTGTTCTTACAGCTCACGCAGTAGGAACGGCGAATATTACTGTTACAAGTGCTGTTAATAAGAATGTAAAGGCTGTTTGTAAAGTTAGCGTATTAGCGACAGCTGTTCCCGTACAAAATATCTCTTTTGTAGAGAAAAGAAAAGAACTTAAGCTTGGCGATACTTATGAGCTAGTACCAAAAATAACGCCAGAAAATGCGACAAGTCAAGATATAAAATGGAATACTTCAGTTAATGGAGTTGTAAAAATTGATAAGCCTGGAGTTATTATAGCTAAAGACGGTGGTACTGCAACAATTACAGCTACAGTAGAGGATGGTAATTTTGAGGCATCTTGTACTGTTACGGTCGTTGCCTTTGTAGAAAAAATAAAAATTAGTCCAAGAACTGTTTCTGTTGATATTGGAGATACCTATTCCGAGTGGGCAATTGACTTTACGCCAAAAAATCCAACAAATAAAGAAGTAACGTGGAGTAGCAGTGATGAGGGTGTGGCAACGGTTGATTCTAAAACGGGAGTAGTAACAGCTGTAGCTGAAGGATCTGCAAGAATTATAGCAACCTCTTCAGATGTGAATACTGTTACAGCTGATTATACGATAAATGTAGCAGTTCCTGTTGCTAGTGTTAGTATAAATCCTTCTACACTTGAGTTAAATCTTAATGGTAATGATGCAAAAGTGAAAGGGAGTGTCTTGCCTGAAAATGCAGCAAATCAAAAACTTACCTGGAGAGTGGAAGGTGACGGTATAGTGAAAATTAGTAGATCAACAGATTCCGAGGCAACTATTGAAGCTATAGGTATGGGAACTACAAAAATTATTGCAACAAGTAGTAATGGAAAGGTTGGGTACTGCAATGTAACAGTAAATAAATCAGTAAGTCTTGAGTATGTTCTTAATACAAGTAGAACTGAGTATATCGTTAAAGGTATTGGCGAGTATCCAGATAAAGATGTTATAATTCCTGATGTATATAAGAAATTACCTGTTGTTGCTATTGCAGATAATGCATTTGAAGGAAATACAACGATAACGAGTGTTTCAATTGGTAAGAATGTTAAAAAAATAGGAAACTTTTCTTTTGCAGCAAGTTCAGGTAGCGGATCGATTACTGCTTTAACTTTTGCTGATGGAGGCACACAAAATCTAACCATAGAAGAGAGTAGTTTTATTAATCAAGATATTGCTGAATTAAAACTTCCTGCAAGATTAATATCGATTAAAAAAGATGCGTTTAAGGAGAATATTTCTTTGACAGGAGTCTTTATTCCCGTAAAAACAACTACTATAGGGGAAAATGCTTTTACTGGTATTAAAGCGGTAAAAGATACTATTATAACAGGGTTTGAATCAAAACCTCCAAAATGGCATGAAAATTGGAATGGCAATGCAGATAATGTAAAGTGGGGTGGAGATCTTGATTATGAGTTAGCTAGTGACACTACCTATCGAGTAATAGGTAGGGGAAGTACTAAAGGATCAAATATTATTATACCTCCTGTGTATAGAGATTTACCCGTTGTTGAAATTAGTAGTGAAGCATTTAAAGATGATAGAAACATTACGAGTGTAACAATTGGAGAAAATATAACTTTGATTGAGGACAGTGCTTTTGGTGCATCTGCTGGTAGAGGAACAATTACTACATTAATTTTTAATCCTGGTGGTACGGCATCATTAAGCATAGGTCAAAAAGCTTTTGTTAATCAAAAACTTGCTGAGGTAAAAATTCCTGCTCGAGTTGTCTCAATTGGAGATAGTGCCTTTGAAGCAGGAGCTAGTAATGGGACGATTACTACATTGAATTTTGATCCTGATGGAACAAAATCTTTAGATATCGGAAATAGTGCTTTTAT
>JBOFSR010000006.1:0-38430 GCA_051651645.1 Treponemataceae bacterium
CTTAACGCAAATGCGGGGGAGCTACGAGAGCAAGCTGCACAAAAAAAGGCTGAGTTAAAAAATTTGGGAAGTGTGAATTTTATGGCTCCTGAGGAATTTGCAGAGGAAAAAGAGCGATTTGATTTTTTGTCAGCTCAAATTGCGGATTTGACAAAGGCTCGTGATGATTTACATCGCATCGCAGAAGAATATCGAGCCGAATCAACAGAAATTTTCATTGCAACGTTCAATAAAATTAAGAAAAATTTTCATAATATGTTTCGTCGTCTTTTTGGTGGCGGTGGTGCACAGCTGCGATTTATTGATCCGCAAAATATTCTTGAGTCAGGCATTGATATTTTTGCCCAGCCTCCAGGGAAAAAGCTTGAAAATATTACCTTGCTTTCTGGTGGCGAAAAAACGATGACCGCTGTTTCGCTTTTATTTGCGACGTATATGGTTCGCCCTTCGCCGTTTTGTTTACTTGATGAAATTGACGCCGCCCTTGATGAGCAAAATGTTTTGCGATTTGTGCAGGCACTTCGCGAGTTTGCAAATGTCAGCCAATACATCGTTATTACGCATAATCGGAAAACGGCAAGCGGTGCTGGCACCTTACTTGGAATTACCATGGAAGAGTTTGGTGTTACGAAACTTGTGACAATGAAACTTAAAACAAATGATGATGAAAAACTAGAAACTATCCCCGATATCGAACCCTTTGAAGAAGAGGAAGTTCTTGATGACCAAGAAGTTTACATCCCACCTCATCCACCAAAACGAATAAAATAAGTTTTTTTCAGCTAGGATTTTTTGCTAACTCATACCGATTTGAAAATCTGCAGAAAACTGAGATAGATGATGATTAATCCTCTTTTTTCTTCAAACCATAAAGCTTTCTTGCCTTTATTTTTATCATTATGCAACCCTTGAACCTCATCTAAAAATATGGTACGTTATAAGCTTACAAAAGATCTTCTTTTGCAAAAGATTTTCTTTTGAAAGGATAGTGTATGAGTAAAGAACAAAAAAAGATTGATGAGCAAACCCTTAATGCTCTTTTGTATTTATCACGGCTTTCTTCTGAAAGCACCAACTTACAAATACTTAAAAATCAAGTTGATCAAATTGTTGCCTATTTTGATTTGCTTTGTGAATATGATGAGTCGCAAAATCCCTTTGATTCTTATCCGTCAACATCGAGTGAAAATCTACGCACGGATGAAATAGTTCAGGGCTTGGAAGTTAAAGATATTAAACGCATGACAAGTGAATTTCTTGATGGGTATTTTCGAGTGCCAAAGGTGTTGGGGGATGGTGCGTGATGAATGAATTAACAATACGACAAATACGTAAAAAATTATACGATGGATCAATGACCTGCCATGATTTATTGCAGTCATACCAATCAGCGTATGAGGCAGATGCACAAACAGACAAAGCCTTAAATGGCTTTATTGAATTTTTTTGTGATGCACTGACTAAGGCTTTGGAGGTTGACGCCCTTATAAGTGAGGCTCGATCGAGTGGAACTCTTGCACAACTTTTTACCCAAAAACCGCTTTTAGGAATCCCCTTTGGTATAAAGGATAATATTTCGGTGCAAGGAAAGGCCTGCACATGCGGAAGTTCTATTCTCGAAAGCTATGTTGCACCGTATAATGCAACAGTTACGCAACGATTAATAGACGCAGGTGCGATTCCCTTAGGACGAGCGAATATGGACGAGTTTGCAATGGGCTCTTCGACCGAATATTCTTGCTATGGCATTACGCGAAACCCTATAAATAAAGACTACACACCCGGAGGAAGCTCTGGTGGATCTGCTGCCGTTGTTGCAGGTTTTCAAGCTCCCTTTGCACTCGGCACCGAAACAGGCGGCTCTGTTCGACTTCCTGCTTCTTACTGTGGGTTGTATGGTTACAAGCCAACCTATGGAACGCTTAGTCGCTGGGGCGTTGTTGCGTTTGGCTCCTCCCTTGATCAAGTGGGCATTGTTGGCAAAGAACCCTCCGATATTGCGCTTCCGCTTGCAGTGATGGCAGGAAGTGATTTTTACGATGATACTACGCATGACACGCCCGTTAATAATTGTGCAACGCTTGCAAAAAATATAGATGGAAGTATTGAAAGTCTTTCGCTTAAGGGACTTAAAATAGCAATCCCTAAACAGTTTGATACCTTAGAGGGGCTTGATGAGCAAGTAAAAAATGTTTTTGACACTGCTCGTGATTGGTTTATTTCTCAGGGTGCTATTGTTGAAAGTGTAGAAATCCCCGTACTTAATGCATCGATTGCTTGTTATTATGTGATCGCTTTGTCAGAGGCAGCAAGTAATCTTTCTCGCTTTGATGGCATTCGCTACGGAAAGCGAGTTGACCCCAAAGAAGGCTATGATGAGTTGTACGTTGCAACAAGGAGTGACGGTTTTGGCTCAGAAGTAAAGCGTCGTATTATTATTGGAAATTATGTGCTTTCATCCGAGCTTTCTGGTGATTGCTATAAAAAAGGCATGAGTGTGCGGGCAAAAATCCAAAAGGAAATCACTGCCCTTTTTACTCAGTATGATATTATTTTGTCTCCTACCTGCCCAACTCCGCCTTTTAAATTAGGGGAGCGAGTGGATGATCCGTTGGCAATGTATTTGTCAGATCTTTTTACTACCTTTGCAAACCTTGCCCGAACGCCCGCTCTTTCAATGCCTGCTGGCACGACAAAAGACGGTCTACCCATTGGTATTCAGATTGCAGGCGGACATTTAAGTGATGAAAAACTCCTGCAAATTGCTCAAACATGGCACCAATCCCACCTTACGGAAGGTAAAAAATGAGTATAGATAGATATGAAGTAATCATTGGCTGCGAAATACATTGTCAGCTAACAACGAAGACAAAGGCTTTTTGTGCCTGCGAAAATCGCTATGGCGGAATGCCAAATACTCGCGTTTGCCCTGTTTGTTTAGGATTGCCGGGTGCGATGCCACGCGTAAGTAAGGGCTATGTTGAGCTTGGAGCGGTTGCAGGTCATGCACTAAACTGCGAAATCTCTTCATTTACCAAATTTGACCGAAAGCATTATTATTATCCCGATCTTGTGAAAGGCTATCAAATTACGCAGTATGATGTGCCGCTTTGCACGAATGGATTTGTACACTTGGCAAGCGATTCAGGCGAGAAGAAAGTTCGCATAGAGCGTATTCACCTTGAAGAAGATGTGGGAAAAAGCCTTCATATAGAGGGCAATTACAGTTATATCGATTTTAATCGCTCGGGTACTCCTCTGATTGAAATTGTAACCAAGCCCGATATGACTACGCCAGAAGAGGCAGCCCTTTTTATGCAAACCGTTCAAGAAATACTTCGCTATGTTGACGTAACGCAGGGCAATCTTGAGGAAGGCAATATGCGCTGTGACGCTAACATTAATCTTAAAATATGGGAAGACGGCAAAGAATGGCGGACTCCTATTTCGGAGATTAAAAATCTTAACTCGTTTCGCTCAATTAGAGGGGCGTGTACGTACGAGATTAAACGTCAGTTGGAGGAGTTTGAAAACGACCGCCAAGACTATGTTGTAGGATTTAAACGTACTGTTGGCTGGGATGAGGAAAACGAGCAAACAATTGTTCAGAGAACAAAAAATTCATTCATTGATTATCGATTTATTGTGGAGCCAGATATTCGCCCCTTTTGCGTTTCACGTGAATTAATTGAAAAGGCTCGCACGCAAGTTGGCGAGTTGCCTGCACAAAAAAGAAAGCGCCTCAAAAAAGAATACGGCTTATCAGATAGCGATGTTCAAACGCTTACCTCAACTCGTTCTTTGGCTTTGTGGTTTGAAAATGCAGCACAAAAATCAAAAGACCCTAAGAAGACTGCCAATTGGATACTTGCAGAGCTTCTTCGAGTGCTCAATGAGCGCAATCAAAGTATTGACGATATACCTATTACGCCTGGTCATATTGCACAGTTGGTTAATTGTGTAAGTGACGGTGCTATCAACTCTAAGCAAGCAAAAGAAGTTTTTACGACTATGATTGAAACAAATCAAATGCCTGCACAAATCATTGCACAAAAGGGATTTGAGGCCGTTAGCAATGAGGATGAAATACTGCACATTGTTCGCCAAGTGATTGAGCAAAATCCGAATCCAATTGCAGAACTCAAGGCTGGAAAGACAAATGTGCTTGGCTGGCTGATGGGGCAGGTGATGAAGGCTTCAGGCGGAAAAGCAAATCCTGCACAGGCAACAAAAATCCTTAAAGCTGAGCTTAATCTTGATTAGTTGTGGCGACAAGGGTGTTGTAATAGAAGATTTTGCGCAGCAAATTACAAAGCGGTATGGATATGTTCGGCGAACCCGCGGATCGTACCTGTATACTGAGTCGGGAAAACGGCTTACCGACATGATGCAAGCACAGGGAAGGGCGATTTTGGGCTGGGGCTTTGGCAGTGCAAAAAAGCACCACAAAAACTTTCTTGATCGTGGCGTGATTGCAAACTTTGAAACTCGGCAAAGTTATCGATTGCAAAAAGTTCTTAAAACTTTTTTTCCACAGTGTAGTGATTTTTATTTTTACACCAGTGATCGCCCTTTGCAGGGTAAAAAAATGAGCGTTTGGCGTGCATGGGATGATCATGCGTTCGACAATATAAACGATTGTGATTGTGTCGTTATAATGCCACCGTATGCATGGGAAAGCCACCTTTTTATTGTTGGCTGCTGTTCCGCCCAAAATATGCCACCGTCTGATTTTATTCCCGAACCTGTTATTGGTGCCATTACGCGAGCCTTTTATGACCTTCAAATGGAGTTGCCAAATCGCGGGAATGCTGAGTGGGCAAAGTTTGATCGCCTTTTTAAAAAGCACTGGAAGCGAGAAGGGGCGTACCTTTATCCGCTAGTATCAGAAACCGACTATCCAGATTTTTTTTATTATTGCCTTGATAATCAAACCCTTATCTCTCCATATTATAGTGTTCCGTCCATCGTGCCTTTTTTTGCTCATGCGGGAGATTTTAAATTTCTAACTTAATTGTATAAAGTTAAAATAATTTTGGTATTTATTTGAGCCTTCATTAGCTGGATAATATGACTTGTCGTTTTTTCTTGTTGCAAATTAGAGTTTTTTGTGGTATATTTTAAAGCACTCTAATGTACTGCTAGTCTCTAGCAAAAAGATATTACAGGTAAAAATTTTAAATATTGGAGAAATCTTTTGTGAACAAGAAAGAAGAAGCCTTTTTTACAAGTGACTACTCTCAGCGTTCTAAAGAAATTTTATTAACGTTTTTGCAAAAATTACAAGTGGTTAATCCCAATATATACCAGCAAATGCTTGATAAAATGAGTCACTTAAAAAGCCTTTCCTCAGTTATTTATCAATTTCCCTCTTTGCTTAGCGTAGAAGAAACTGTTTGCGATGTTCGTACCGCTAACACCCTTGCGGACTCCCTTTTATCAAATAAAGCAACGGAAAAAACACTTTATTTACCAACAAAGGCAATTTTATCCAAGGATTTTTTGGTTGCAAAATTCCAGATGCTTTCATGGATTCTCAAAACGGCACGCTTATTGCAGTACTCAACATCAGAAATTGAAAGTATTCGCAGCGTCGCTGTTGAAATCATGTTTACACTTATGTCGATTGATGTCTATTTGACCTTAGTTTCCGATCCCGATATCGCCATTGAGAGGCGTCATAGCATTGCATACTCGCTAATACACTTGTGGGATTGCCAAGCGTCTGCAATTGAAATTGAATCTTTTTTTGGGATTTTAAGGAACATTTGGTCGGTTCGTGATACAATTGCGCCTGCCTTTGGTACCATGATTGGAACAAGTGAACTATTACGCTTGACAATGGAAATGGATGAACGGTGGACCTTGTTTATAAGTCAAAAATTGAGCATTGACGATGTTTCCAAGGCTCTTGAAGAATTTATTTTTGGACTTTCGCATGAACAAATCGGTCTTTTGCAAGAGAAAATCCGCAATACCTCAAAATCACTTTCACGTCAAGAAGTGTACAAAGAATTGAATGGCTTTGAAATTTATTTAGAGGCGGAGTTTGATCCGCGTAATTTTTACCAGATGTATTCTTTGCGTCGTGATAATGCACGAGCACGCAAGCGGATGCAACTAGCAGGCCCAAAAAGAACACTTGAAGAATACTACATAAAATTTATTTTTGAACAATTTGCCACAGGTGATATTATACAAAAAAAAGTTTGATAGATGAATCAATCCCTCTGCAAAAACGACACTTGACATTATTAGCAAAAAGCTATTCAATAAAGTTATGGTACAAAATGATATTGACAGATTTAAAGCATTTTTAGAAAAATATTCTACCTTTATAATTGCGGGGCATAAAGAGCCTGATGGGGATTGTATTTCCAGTTGCCTTGTCGCCAATGATTTACTGCATAGACTGAATAAAAAAACATATATGGTTTCAGCAGGGCCATTTTTACGTCCAGAAACTCGCCAGTATGAATTGCATTTTTCGAGCACTCTTCCAAACCTTTCAGAGCGGGAAAAAGCAGAAACCGCTGTTTTAATTGTTGATTGCTCTGGGTATGATCGCACAGGAAGCCTTGAAGAAAGTCTAAAGGATTTTCCTTTTTTTGTAATTGATCATCATAAAACAGCAGATGCGACAATGAAAAATTCTATTATTGATTGGAAGTCTCCTGCAACAGTTTATTTGCTTCAGCAAATTTACGAGTCGCTTTTGGGCTCTCTTCCTTCAGATCTTGCACAGGTAGCTTTTTTTGGTCTTTCAACAGATACAGGCTTTTTTCGATTTTTAACTGAAAAGGATGCCGATGTTTTTGCTGCTGCAAGCAGACTTGTTTCTCAAGGAGTGAATCCTAAAAAAATATATGCACATATGACGGGCGGAAAAACCTTTAATAGCCGAAAACTTCTTGGGAATTTGCTTGCACGAACAGAAACTTTTTTTGACGGAAAACTTGCCTTGACGTACGAGACATTTGAAGAGTCAGAAACACTTGGAAAAACGGGGCGTGATTCAGATGCATTATACAGCTTATTACTCTGTGTTGAAAATGTCGAGGTCGTTGTTGTTATTCGCCAAGAATCAAAGGAAAATTGCACAATTGGATTTCGCTCTCAAGATAAAATTGATGTCAGCATTATTGCAAGCACTTTTGGCGGTGGTGGCCATAAAAATGCATCAGGGGCTAGCACACAAGGAACAATAAATAGCGTGAAGTCAGATTTGCTTGAGGCCTTTGAGAAGGTTTTATAAGTGGAAATTTTATTTGCAACAGGAAATAATCATAAAAAAATGGAGCTTGCAAGCCTTCTTTCGCCTCACTCGATTATTATTCCAAAAGATAAGGGAATCGATTTTAATCCAATTGAAAATGGCAAAACCTTTTGTGAAAATAGTTTGATTAAGGCAAAAGATTTATACCTACTAACTCAAATGCCTGTTTTAGCTGATGATTCAGGCTTGTGCATTGATGCCTTGCAGGGGCAGCCAGGAATTTTTTCTGCGCGTTACGGCGGTGATATTTCGCAAGATGAAAAAAATCGCTCTTTAATAGAAGAGTTAAACAATTATTTGATACGTCAATCGCTTTCAATTTATGATGAAAAGCATAGAACTTGCCGATTTGTGTGTGCAATGACACTGTACCTCAGCTTAGAGCGATTTATTTGTATTCAAGAAATTTGTGAGGGCGTTATTGTTCCCTCCATTGAAGATGCAAAGGGTTCTGACGGATTTGGCTATGATCCCATTGTGTATTTGCCCAATCTCAAAAAAACGGTTGCAGAGCTTTCTTGTGATGAAAAAAATACGCTTTCACACAGAGCAAAAGCGTGTCAAAAAATACAAGCTTTTTTGTAGACGATTTTTTTTGATTTTTCGATCATCTTGAATTTTCTTTACGCCTTTGCTAATATTCCTTTGGATTTTTTCTAAAAACTGTTAAAGAAATTTATTAATACTTACATTTTGAATAAATATTTTGTCTTCGTAGACAAAATCAGGAGGTACAAAATGAAAAAAATACTGACTATTGCAGGTTCGGACGCTTCAGGCGGTGCGGGACTTGAGGCTGATTTAAAAACCTTTGAAGAATACGGTTTATATGGCATGACTGCTATAACCTTAATTGCCACAATGGATCCCTCTAATAACTGGAGTCATGGCGTTTTTCCCATAGGTGAGGATGTTTTACGATCTCAATTGGAGACAATTTTTGCAGGCATTGGCGTAGATGCTGTAAAAACAGGAATGCTTGGAACCTCGTATGCGGTTGAGTTGTCGCGTCAATTTTTGACAAAATATAAAGTAGAAAATTATGTTTTAGATCCTGTGATGGTTTGTAAGGGGACAGATGAAGCGTTGAGTCCTGAGTTAAACGCACAAATTATTCGCGATTTATTGCCTCTTGCTAAAGTTGTCACACCGAATCTTTTTGAGGCTGGACAAATTGCAGGAATTAAGGTTGAGACGCTGTCTGATATGGAAGAAGCTGCAAAAATTATTTATCAAAAAGGTGCAAAAAATGTGTTTATCAAGGGCGGCTCTAAGTTGCCTTTGTCGAACAATAAGGCAATCGATATTTTATATGATGGAAAAACAATCACTCATATTGAGGATGATTTAGTATCGACTGTATGGACACATGGAGCGGGCTGCACAATTGCTGCGGCGATTGCATCTTCTCTTGCCTGTGAGAAAAGCCTTCTTGAAGCTGTCAAAAGTGCAAAGCGATTTATCACGGAAAGTTTAAAAGCTTCTTTTCCTCTCAATAAGTGGGTTGGGTCTGGAAATCCAAGTAGCTGGCGAAAAGAATATTTTTGTTAATTAAACGGTATGAGCTCATCTGCAAATCACTTTTTATTTTGCCCCTCTTGTAAATCCTCTCGCATAAAAATGATCGAGTGTAAGCATTGGGTATGCCAAGATTGCGGTTTTGATTTATTTCACAATGTCGCAAGTGCTGTTGGCTTAATTATAACGGTAAAAAACAAGGTTCTTATGACTGTCCGCTCTTATGAGCCAAAGAAGGGTTTGCTTTGTTTTCCTGGGGGCTTTGTGAATCCTTATGAGACACTTGAGCAAGCGTGTTTTCGTGAATGTCAAGAAGAAATTGGTATAATTGTGCCGACGTTTTCGTATTTTGCGAGTTTTCC
The DNA here is from genome assembly GCA_051651645.1 of Treponemataceae bacterium. Taxonomy (GTDB): domain Bacteria; phylum Spirochaetota; class Spirochaetia; order Treponematales; family Treponemataceae; genus JBOFSR01. The sequence goes on from JBOFSR010000006.1 coordinate 9,157, forward strand.
TAATCAGTATGAGTATAAAGATTTTTTGTACCATACAAGTGATACTTTTTTTCTGTGCGATTATGACGGTCATGAAGCTGATTTGTTTTCTGCTATTAAATTACTCGATGGTGAGGTTGCAGAATGTATTCTTGTTGATCCTGCACAGCTTGACGAAAGAAAGATTGCTTTTGATTCGGGTGTGCAGGTAATTAGACGCTTGAAAAATATTTAAATGCGTTCGATATTTGCACCAAGCATTTTTAGCCGTTCTGTTAAGTTTTCATAGCCTCGTTCAACTTGATAAATATTTCTAATAATGCTTTCACCTTTTGCACTCAAGGCGGCAATAATCATAGCCATGCCTGCTCGCACATCAGGTGATACAAGATCACTTCCTTGAAGTTCGCTCGGCCCACTTACGACAGCACGATGCGGATCACACAGGGTAATTTTTGCCCCCATTCCAATCAGCTTATCAACAAAAAACATTCGCGATTCAAACATTTTTTCATGAATTAAAACTGTTCCCTTAACTTGCGTTGCAACAACGGTCATGATGCTTGTTAAATCTGGTGGAAATCCTGGCCACGGTGAGTCATCAATTTTTGGAATCATTCCGCCTAAGTCAGTATTAACAACTAATTGTTGTTTTTTACTCACCGTTAGTGTGTTGTCTTTGATTGTCCATGTGATACCAAGTTTTTCAAAGGCAATTTTTATTGGGCGCATATCGCGAGGATTTATGTCCGTAATGGTGATTGAGCCTTTTGTTGCCGCAGCAAGTCCAATAAAAGACCCAATTTCCATGTAGTCAGGGCCAATACTAAAGTCGCATCCAGAAAGCTCATCAACACCATCGATAATCAAAATATTTGAGCCAATTCCAGAGATTTTCGCTCCCATTTTATTGAGCATATTGCATAAATCTTGCACGTGGGGTTCGCTGGCAACGTTCGTAAAAATCGTCTGGCCTTTCGCTCGAACAGCTGCCATTATTGCATTTTCTGTTGCAGTAACGGAGGCTTCATCAAGAAATATGTCTGCTCCTTTTAAGGATTTTGCCGTAAATTTAAAAATCCCGTTAATCCAAACCTTTGCTCCAAGTTCTTTTAGAGCAAGGAAGTGAGTGTCAAGGCGCCTGCGGCCAATCACATCGCCTCCTGGGGGAGGTAAGATAACTTCGCCCATTCTTGCAAGTAGTGGGCCTGCAAAAAGAATTGATGCCCGCAGTTTTTTTGATAAATCAACAGATACTTCTGTTTTAGTAATATTTTTTGCACAGATTGTGTAGCTATTCGGTTTATTTTTTGTAACACTCGCTCCAAGTGACTCAACAATTTCAAGCATTACGCCAACATCTTCAATTTCTGGCAAATTGTGCAACGTAACAGGATTGCTGGTTAAAAGAGTTGCTGCAATGCATGGTAATGCCGCATTTTTATTTCCGCTTGCTTTGATGGTTCCAGAAATTGGATTGCCACCGATTATTTTGTATTCGTTCATATTCCCACCCAAATAATGTAATAATTAAATTATCGTATTATTTTTAATAATTTATTACTTCTTTTAAGAAAGATGTTTTTCTAATGCGAGTGCTAATTGTTCTGGGCAGCTTGTGGGTTTGAATCCGCATTTAACGCCCTTGAATTTTTCGATAACTTCTTTTGCGTCCATGCCTTCAACTAAAATTCCAATTCCCTTTAGGTTTCCATTGCATCCGCCATCAAATTTGACCGAATACACTTTATTGTCTTTTATTTCAAAATGGATTTTTGAAGCACAGGTGCCTGTTGTAGAATAGGTCATAAAATCTCCAATTTTTATAGGTGAAGTAGGTATGATTTACCTACATTTAAGTGTAACATAAAGCTTGCCGCTTTGCAATCAGTGCTGTAGCTAATTTAAAATCATTTTTTGTATAAAACTATAAAAAAAGAGGGATGAGCCAGGTAATTTTTCGTAAAAGAGGTAAAAACTACTAGACATGAGTTTTGAAAAAATATATACTATATTCACTTTTTTAACGGGATGTAGCCTAGGGGCTAAGGCGTCTGGTTTGGGACCAGAAGACCGGGGGTTCGAATCCCTCCATCCCGATACGTCAAGTTGCTGATTATTAGCAACTTTTTTTATTTTAAATTTGCTGTTTTTGCTTTCAAGTTAAGAGTTGATTTCATAGTAAAATTCTTTTTAATCCAGAGCTAAATTGCACTTCAGCTGAATTTTAATCTTGATTAAATCCTTTTTTTTCGGTTATATTCATAGTATGAAATTACAAACACCAACGCGTAAAGAAGTTGCATCGTGTGATACGTGGGACTTATCAACGCTTTATAAAACTCCTGCTGACTGGGACAATGACTTGCGAAAACTTAGTTCTCTTTGTGCGGCCATTACAAAATTGCAGGGAACACTTTCCAAAAAAGAAAATCTTTTATGTGCCTTGCAAAATCTTGAGGTTTTGAATAAAACAATTGAATCACTGGGCAACTATGCATTTTTGCTGACGACTGAGGATGAGGGCAATACCGAAAATCAAAGTCGACAAGGCAAATATGTCATTGAAGTTACGCAAATATCTGCAAGCTTGAGTTTTTTAGAGCCAGAGATTCAAAGCATTCCCTCAGATCGTATTCAGTCATGGATAAAAGAGGCGGATTTTGCTGATTATTCAATTTGGCTTTCAAAACTCATTCGTGCAAAGCCGTATATTTTGAGTGAAAAAGAAGAGCGTTTAATCGCCTTGCAAGGTCATGCAAACGAAACGGCTCATAAGGCTTTTGGAATGCTTACGAATGTTGACTTGCAGTATGGAGTGATTAAAACAAAGCAGGGTGAGCATCCGATTACGCAGTCATCGTGGTCTGTTTTTATGGAAAGTAGCGATCGCCAAACGCGTAAGGACGCCTACACGCAGTTTTACCATGCTTTTGACACGCACAAAAACACGATTGCCTCCTTGTACGCGGGGAGCGTCAACCTTGATGTGTATCATGCACAAGCTCGCGGCTATGAATCCTCTCGGCACATGGCATTATTTCCCGATAACGTGCCGCTGAGCGTTTACGATAATCTTATTACGACGGTTCGCAATAATCTTGCTCCCTTGCATAAATATTATAGCCTGCGAAAAAAAATATTAAAACTCGATGAGCTTCGTCATTATGATGTGTATGTTCCCTTAGTTGAGAGCGTTAAAAAAACGACGAGTTTTGATGCGGCGGTGGAAATACTTCGCACTTCACTTTCTCCTTTGGGCAAAGATTACACCGATACGCTTTGTCATGGCCTTTTAAACGGCTGGTGTGATAAATACGAAAACAAAGGCAAGCATTCAGGGGCGTTTAGTTCAGGGGCGTTTACGGGCTATCCGTATATTTTGATGAATTACAAGCAAGACGTGCTTCGCGATGATTTTACCCTTGCCCATGAAGGCGGCCATTCTATGCACTCGTGGCATTCCTCCCGAGCAAATCCTTTTATGCACTACGATTATACCATTTTTGAGGCTGAAGTTGCCTCGACGTTTAACGAAGAGCTTTTGTTCCGTTTTATGCTTGAAAATGAAAAAGATCAAAATGTAAAAAATTATCTTTTGTGTAATCGAGCAAGTGACATTTTGGCAACACTTTATCGCCAAACAATGTTTGCTGAATACGAATTAAAAACGCATCAATTGGTAGAAAGCGGCATTCCGCTTACGGTGGATGAGTGTCGAAAAATATATCGAGAATTGTTGGCTTCCTACTTTGGGGAGGAGATGATTTTTGAAGAACAAAGCGATTTAGAATGTTTGCGAATCCCTCATTTTTATCGTGCTTTTTATGTGTACAAATACGCCACAGGAATTTCTGCTTCCCTTGCCCTTGCCGAACGCGTTCTCAGTGGTGGAGCGAAAGAAAAAGATGATTACTTTGCCTTTCTCAAATCAGGGGGATCTCGCTTTCCCATTGAAGCACTAAAAGTTGCAGGCGTCGATATGAACTCAACAAAGCCAATCGAGCAAGCAATCGGTGTATTTTCTCGTCTTGTCGATAACATTGAAAGTTCTTTATTGTAAAAATCCTGCTATGAAAAATGATTTTGATTTTTGTTCGATAGAAAAGAAAAGTTGCTCGCACAAATGAAAATAGCAATTTGTACAATGGGAACACGAGGCGATGTACAGCCGTATGTCATTCTTGCAAAAGAACTTATTGAAGAAGGTCATTGCGTTCAGCTTGCAACAGCAAAAAATTTTGCAAGTCTTGTGCAATCGTATGGCGTCGATTTTATTCCCATTGAGGCGGATTACGAAAGCATTTTGAATTCCGATGACGGAAAAAAAATGCTTAAAGTCAATCCTTTTGCGATTCGACGAAATCTTGAAAAATGGATTTATCCTTTAATTAAAGATTCGCTTTGCACTTTTTATAAACTTGCAAGTCAAAGTGATAAGGTGATTTATCATCCTAAGACGCTTTGTGATTGCTTTGCCGATCAGTTTGCTCATAAAATGATTAGGGCTATGCTTGTTCCTGTTATCGAGCCGACACGGGAGTTTGCAAATCCTGCTTTGAGCGGAATTGTCCTGCCGCCATTTCTGTACCGAGTGAGCTATAATATAATGCAACTCAGCACACAAATGCTTAAAAAGCCCATTGAGGATTTTAGAGAGACTGTGAATTTGCCAAAAAAATATACAAAGGTTGCGGTGCAATCTCTGTATACCATCAGTGAACATTTTTTGCCAAAGCCAAAGGATTTTTGCTCGAGCTCAATTTTTACAGGTTTTTGGTTTGACACGTCAAAAAAAGATTTGCCCCTAGACGTAAAAGATTTTATGCAAAAAAAGCCAACGCTGGTTATCACTTTTGGGAGTATGCCGTTTAAATGTCAATTTGATTTAGCCGCTGCAATCGAAAAAATTACTGAAACGCACGATCTTCATTTTGTTGTGGTTAAAGGCTGGGGCTTTAGCAAAACAGCGATATTGGAAAAAAATCCCCGAGTAAAAATTATTGAAAATGCACCGTATGATAAGCTCTTTGCGTATGCGAAGGCTATTATTCATCATGGCGGAATTGGCACAACCGCCGAATGCTTACGAGCAGGCAAGCCGTGCATGATTTGTCCTGTTTTTTATCCCGTTGGTGATCAACAATTTTGGGGGAATCAAATTGCAAAAAAGGGATTGGGTGTGAAACCCATTCCCCTTGGTAAACTTACCGAGAAAAAATTTATTTCACGCGTGAATGAACTATTAACTCAGCCCATTTTTTATGAAAATGCACAAAAAATGCAATCAGTCTTGTTACAAGAAAACGGCATAAAAAATGCAGTCACCATAATTTACTCTGCGTGATGTGCTTTGATAAAAATTTCGCCGCAGGTTTTTGCGTCATCAAGTGCATTGTGTGCGTCGTAGACAATGCCAAAATGATCTGCTAAAGAAGTCAAACTGTGCGACTCAAGCTCTTTCCATGCTTGGCGTGCTTTTTTAAGCGAGCATTCCCATTCAAAATCGCACAACGGAGATTTGATTTCGTAGTAGGCGAGGCACGCATCCAAAACACTTTTGTCAAATGGGGAGTTATGGGCAACAAAGGGAATATTCTTATTTGTCGCCGTCGCCTTTTTAATAAACGGATCAATTGTTTTAGCTAAAACCTCGGGAAATAAATCCTCATTTTCAACATCTTCAACCGTTAAGCCGTGAATGTCCGTAAAATCTTCGCGGATATACAATGACGGCGGCTTAATAAGCGAATAAGCACTGTCAACTATTTTTCCGTTTTTGAAATGCACAAGCCCTATGGAAATAGCACTGTTGCGATCGTGATTTGCTGTTTCAAAATCAATTGCAATAAAATTCATTTTTATTCTCCTTTGTATAAAACTCCCAATAAGTTTAGCATGTTTTTATATTTTACCCAATGGGCAATTATCCTCAAAGCCGATTTTATTAAAACCCAACTGTTTTGCTCTCACTATTTGCCGCTAAGATTTTTTCACTTTGGCAAAACTCAATAATTTCATCCTTGCACGGCTTTTTTCCCGTAACAATGTGATGCAGCGAAATTTTTCTTGCGATATTGTCAATTTCTCCGCCAGAAAACAAATACTCGCTTGCCAGCTTGTGGCTCAAGTCCTCCGAAATCCACTGTATTTTATTTTTCCAAATCAATTTTTTTGCCTCCGTTGAAGGCGATTCAAATTTAATTTTGAATAAAAATCGGCGCTCAAAAGCTGCATCAAAATTGGTTGCAAGATTCGTTGTTGCAATCAAAATCCCTTGCAAATTCTCCATTTCTTCAAGGATTATATTTTGAATTGCATTATCAGTTTTATCCGTTGAGCGACTTGGATTTTCCGATCGCTTGCTAAAAATTGCATCCGCTTCATTAAATAAAAGAATGGGCATTTTTTCTATTGTTGATTGCGAGGCGATTTTGCACATCGTTTTGTACGAAGAAAAAATATTTTTAATTAATTTTTCACTTTCGCCATACCAGCAGGTTTTTGTCTTGCTGATATCAACATGAAAAATCGCACGCCCTGTTTTTTTTGCGATTTGATAAACACTTTCGGTTTTTCCTGTGCCGGGGGATCCATAAAATAAAACAGCAACGCCTGAAGGCAGCGATTCTTTTGCCAAACGTTTTTGTAAAAGAGAAAACTGCTTTTCTTCAAAAACTGCCTGCAAATGATTAATTTCTTTTTCATTTTTTTTGCTGTAAAAAAGACTTTTTTCTTTAATATCGTCTGGTTTTAGCAGTTTTGAGTCATCAAATTTTTTCTTAAAAAGATTTGCATGCTCTCCCAAAAAAACATCCCAGCCCTTATCCGTTAAAGTAAACGTAGTATTTTGAACAGAACCTTTTTTTTCAAATTGTATAAGGTCTTGTTGTAAAAGAGTGTGCGTTTTATTAATAAAAGTTTGTGCTTTTTGGTAGTATTGCGATGGCTGAGAATAAATGTGTATCAAGATATTATTGAGGGTGTTTTCCTTGTGCTCATTTTGATGCATTAATTCGCACACTAAATAGAAAAAAAGTCGGTCGTCGATAGACGGAATATTTTTTTCCATCGTGCGTATCATGGGAAGATGGCGGTACGCACGTTCAATTTTTTTGACATCGGCAAAAAGTAGCGTCGGTGAATAGAACTCGCTGGCTTTGTCTAAAAGATCAATAACCATTAAAAGAAAACTGGTCGAATCTTTTTCTTTCTTGTTGTCTCTAATTATGACAAGGCTTTTGTTTTCGATAATCGATTGCGAAATTGATTCAGGAATGCGGTAGTTTTTTGTAAAATAGTTGTCGCAACTAGGAGAAAAAGGATTATCATTTTGAATCGTTAATCCTTTTCTTTGCAGGGACTCAAGATGTTTTTTGTGCGAGACAAACTGCGAGGACGTCATATCTAAATACTCTTTGAGTTGAACAAAATTCGCATCTATAGCATCGTCAATACCAGCAGAAAAAATACAACAAAAAAGAAACGTTTCAATCGTTTCAGTGTTCAAATAATTATTAAGCCGCTCGAGCATTTTTTCAGTTTTTTTAGAAAGCCTTGGTTTTAGCTTTGATTTCGGCATTGCTTCTTTAATACTAAAAATTGCCTGCAAAATATTCCAGCGAATTTTTTTCCCCTCTTTTGCAGCGGGCTTTACTGTTGTAATCACCGTGTCCGACAAAGATTTTGTTTCTAAATTACTCATTTTTATCTCCGTGTTTGTTTATACCTTAGTGTAACACGGGCGCTCTAGCATATAATGACAGAGCAAAAAAACTTTTTATATTTTTTTACAATTTTTTTTCTTAGGCGTTCCATAATTAAAAACAAAAGTTTTTAATTATGGAACGCTGCTTCCACTTGTATCTTTTACAAACGTCCCTTGCTCCCGTTTGTAAAAGGATACCGCTTCACCAGCTAACGTAAATTACGACAGCTGGGCTTTGTTGACAGTGCTAATAAAATTATGATAAAATAAAAAGAAATAAAAAAGAGGAGAAAAGATTACTTTTATTAATAGATTATTAAAAATAAATTTTGCTTGTATTATGAGAATACGAGTAATACTTAATCTCTACAATTACAGTAATTTAAACTATTATGGATAAACATATATCAAGTGAAAAAGCGATTAGAGAACTAGTTCGCTCAAATATACGGACTTTTGCACAAACATTTAGTGAACGACATATTAGTGAATTTGATAATCCTGATGGAACTCTTAATATGAAAATACACAATGTCTTTATTTCTGCCTTAGGTGAAGAGATACAGTATTATACAGCATTAGTACGTTCTTTTGATAGCTCTCTTGGTAACATGCTTGAAAATCTTGCGGTTAGTATTGCAGGTTTTTTTTATGTTGTGACAAATCAGGTTAGTGGTGCTTTGTATCCAGAGCAGACTGCCAAAATTGCTGAATTATTAGAGGCATATAAAAATATTAAAAATCCTAAAAAAGTGAGTGTTGAAGATTTTGAGATACTGAGAAATGTCCAAACAAAAGCTAAAATTCAAGAAAAAACACACATTAGTGATTATTACTTATTTGATAAAGAAACGAAAGAGCATTTTCTTATTGAATTAAAAATTGGAGGTGATTTAGATAACAAAAAGGCTCGCTCTGAAAAAGAAGCTATTTTTGAGCAATATGCAATTTTGTCTAATACCTTGGGAAAGGATGCAAAAATAAAAAGCTATTTTGCTACTGCATATAATAGGTATGGTGAGGGAAAACCTTGGATACAAGGTAGAGTAAGGCAATTTTTTTCTGACGAAGAGTTATTGATTGGAAAAGATTTTTGGAATTTTATTTGCAAATCAGAGCAGGGATACGAAGTTGTAATTGATGAATACAAAAAAAATGCTGACATAATTAAGTCTGCATTGAATAATATTAAAGGTAAGTATTTAGGATAACATGAAATCAAATAAATATTGTATACAGCATGGAGACTGTTTTGATTTAATAAAAAAAATTAAAACAAGCTCTATTGATTTAATTTTGACAGACCCACCTTATAATTTAGCAAAACATTCAACAGGAAATATAAAATTCAATTGGAGAGAAGATATTAACAATGATATAGCTGTATGGGATAAAAAAGATTTAAATCCGAGTGATATTGCTGATGAATTTGTCAGAGTTTTAAAACCTGATGGAAATTTATTTGTGTTCTGTAGTTATAATTTGATTGGTAAATGGTATGATGCCTTAGATCATCAGTTTGCTGCAACAAATTTTTTTGTTTGGCATAAAACCAATCCTGTTCCAAAGTTTTTCAAAAATGGCTTTTTGAATAGTTGTGAAATAATGCTCTGTTGCTGGAATAAAAAGCATCAGTGGAATTTTTCTAGTCAAAAAGAAATGCATAATTTTTTTGAAAGTCCTATTTGCTCGTCTCCAGAACGATTAAAAGATCCAAAGCATCCAGCACAGAAACCAATAAAATTATTAGAGCACATTATTAAAATAGCTTCTAATGAATCAGATACTGTCTTTGATCCATTTATGGGGGTCGCTTCAACAGGGGTTGCAGCGCTTAACTTAGAAAGAAAGTTTATTGGAATAGAATTAGAAGAAAATTATTTTGAGGCTTCAAAGAAGCGTTTAGAGAATATAAAAACGAAAAATGAGTAATGCACAAGTAGAATTAAAACCATTCTTAAAATGGCCTGGTGGAAAATCTCAAGAATTAAAGGTAATAACTCCAAATATACCTACGGAGATAAATAATTATTATGAGCCATTTATTGGAGGCGGTGCTGTTTATTTTGCTATAGCCAATGCTAAAAATTATTTTATCAATGATAAATCAAAAGATTTGATAAACCTTTACAATTGCTTAAAATCACAGAAAAAAGAAAAATTATTTAGTGTATTAACCTCAATTGATCAGTATTGGAAAAAGCTTGACTCAATTTTTGAGTTGCATAAAACAGATTTAGTTCATATATATTTATCACTGAGAGAAAATAAAAATATTGATATAATGCCGTTAATTTGTCAATTTATTGATAAATCAGTATTAGAATTTACACGGCCAATTGTTTCTTTATTTGACTTTGATTTTAAATTTTATGAAAAAGAATTAAAGATTAATTTATCTCGCAAAATGCAACGAATGAGAAAGATTGAACTAGAAAAAGGATTATTATCAAGCGAGGATATAAATTTAAATATACTAACTGCGGTAAAAAGTTCGTTTTATATGTATTTTCGAATGCTATATAACAAGCCTCAAAAATATAATATAGAAACAGCAATATTCAGTGGTATCTATTTTTTTATTAGAAACTATACATATAGTGGAATGTTTAGATATAATTTTAGAGGAGAATTTAATGTGCCGTATGGAGGAATTGGCTATAATGGAAATTCCCTTGATAAAAAAATCAAGTATATTTCAGGTGCAGAATTTCAGAATAGACTGAGTTGCACAACGATTGGAAATCAAGACTTTTATGATTTTATGCAAGCATACCCACATGCAGAGAATGATTTTATTTTTTTAGACCCACCGTATGATACTGATTTTAGCACGTATGATCAGAATATTTTCACACAAAATGATCAAAAGAGGCTTGCTACTTTTTTAATAGAAGAAACAATATGTAAGTGGTTGTTAGTTATTAAAAACACTGATTTTATATATAACTTGTATAATAGAGAGCATATAAAAATCAAGTTTTTTGATAAATCTTATAATGTTAGCTTCATGAACAGAAACGACAGAAATACTGAACACTTATTAATTACAAATTATTGATATGACTAATCCAATATTTGAAGAAGAATTGATTTTATCCGCATTATATTTAACGAACTTAAATAATGGCCTTTGCACAACAACAGAGTTAATTGAAAACCTCGTTTCATAATGAGATCAATAGGGGAAGATTTAAAAAATTAGCAGGAAGAAACGATGATAAATTTTCTCAAAGGGTTAGAAATCTAAAATCTCATAGGGCTTTTGAACGTTTCAATGTCATCTAAAAGTTTTGTTACATTATCTTTTGTCCATTTATACCCTCTTTGATATTCAGGGATTATATATCCTTTTTTATTAAAAACCTCTTCTACCGTTTGTAGCAAGTTTTCGTCACTCATTTTTTCTCCTTTCTTTTTTATAATTACAGTATATGCGTCTTTTTTATTTTAGTAATAATAGTTTTAAAATGCATACCATTTTTGTAATTTCCGCATTTTGTGTATAAGCGTAGTGTAACACGGGAGCTCTAGCATATAATGACAGAGTGAAAAAAAATTATCTTTTTAGCTGTACGATTTAGAGAAAAATATATAAAATAAAATGTGCGAAAAATTAATTAAAGGGTGGAAAATTATGAATGAAAAAAGAATTTCTGCAAAGATGATTAAGAGTCTTAAAAAAAATGAAGTTTTTGTTTTTGGCAGTAATCCTGAGGGAATACACGCGGGTGGGGCTGCAAAGCAAGCGATAAAATGGGGTGCTGTTTGGGGTTGCGGTGTTGGGTTGCAGGGACAAACCTATGCCATTCCGACTACGCACGGCAGTGTTGATGCAATAAAACCTTACGTAGAAGATTTTTTAGTTTTTGCAAAAGCCCACCCTGAGTTGCACTTTCTTGTAACTGAAATTGGCTGCGGTATTGCAGGTTTTACAATAAAAGAAATCGCTCCTCTATTTAGAAAAGTTATTGCTGAAAACGTAGAAAATATTTATTTGCCAGAAAGCTTTTGTAAAGAGCTCAATTCCACCACATAAATATTTTGCAAATGTGTTATAAGAGTGTGTTCATTTCTTTGATAGTCTGTTTCCAATAGCGGACTAATTTTTCTGGCTGCAGTGGTTTTGCCAAAGATCCTTTCGATAAAACCCATTCAAATATTTTTTGATGCTGAGGCGATGAAAACTGCAATATCGTTGTATCTTCTTCATCAATTTCTTGGATTTTTTGATCCTTCGCCCAAATTACTTCCTTTATATTTTTGCGTGCCATACCAAAAAATGCAATTTCGTAAAACTCAATTTTTTCGCTAATGTAGGCTCCAAAATAGCTTTCTCCGCAATAAGCGTTAAAATCATAATCTTTAGGGAGCGTAAATTGTTCTTCCGTTATGCTTGGGTTTTCAATGCGATTAAAGGCAAAAAAACGCTTTCCTTTTGCTTTTTGACAAAATCCAAATAATCCGCAGGTATTATCGCCAATGACGATTTGATACGGTGCAACATGGCGAGTTTTTTTTTCTTGGTTGTAAATTCCGTGGTAATTGAACTTTAAAATGCGATTTGTCAAAAGTGCTTTGGTAATAATCTTCCAAAGTTCTTCGTCAACAATAATTTTTGGCAAGGGCGGCGAGGTGATTCTTTGCAATAAATCTTTTGAAAAGGGGAGCTGGCTTTTTAAAATCGAGCTGATGGCACTTTCAATTTCGGTATAAAGCGGCGTATCTTGGCAGGTATTGAGTAAATTTTTCACATAGCTGAGCGCCAATAAATCTTGCTGAGAAATACTGTTGAGGGCAAAATCGTAATCCTTCATGTAATAATAGCCATTTTTATTTTTGTCAAATTCAATGGGAGCGTTCATTCTTGTGCGTAAATATTCAATATGCCGATTAATCGTAGAAATAGAAACCTCAAAATCATCTGCAAGTGTTGAGCAGTTGGGATAAAGCTTTTTTTCGATTTTTTGGTGAATGAGCATGAGGCGCTCTAATATCGGATGATTGATTTCTGTGGTTTTTTGCTTCACGATTTGATTATGAAAAAAAAGTGATAAAAAATCAATATTTTTTACTCTTTTTGCACTAGAAAAAGACTTTTATTATATAATGAAAAAAATATTTTAGGAGTAAACAATGGCTCAAAATTTTTATTGCGAATACTGTGGGACAAAGTATCCTTCCTTAGTATCACTGACGAGTGGAAGCTGTAATCGTCATCCGTCTGGTATTTATCGGGGCAAGCATAAGTTTTACGAGGGGGGAGAAAAACCTGAATACTCTTGTAAGTATTGTGGTGAAAAACATTCCTCAATAGCATCGCTGACAAGTGCAAGCTGTAATAGCCATCCCGCTGGTATTTATCGTGGTAAGCATGCACCCGCTTTGTAAATGATTGTGAGCTAGCTTTTTATGCTGAGCTTGTTGTGCAAGCTTAGCTTTTTTATTTTAAAACTATATATTAATACTTTGAAAGGAGAAACGATGGAAATAAATTTAGATACATCGCTATGCGAAAACTTACGGAATACAGTAAATAAATATGGACATTATTCATTCACAAAGACAAGCTCAATTAAAGGAGACTCCGAGCAAACAGGATGGAAAAAAATCTGTGCTATAATGGATAGGCTATGTGATACAACGCTTTATTTAAACTCCCTTGATATAGAAAAAACAGATTCTAGGTTTTGTGTTTTTGATTTTTATAATTTTGTGAATCATTCTGCAACTTTGATTGATTGTATAAAATATCTTGCAGAAATATATCAATATGATTTATCTGAGCAAAATACAAGAACGAATATTTTTAATGAAAAAGGATCTGATAAATCATACTTTGAATATTTGCGCTCCTTATGCTCTGTACACCCTATTGATACAAGTCGGCATAAAAAATTCAAAGATAGTCAAACTACAATAGAATGTTGCCCCTATACTAGGTTTCAAACTAGTTTAGAGCTTGTCGCTATTGTATATAGTGCGAATCCCAAAAGTTTTTCAAAACGGATATCTATAAAATTAAATAAAATTTATGAGTATGTTACGTATCGCTATAATTTATTGAATGAGATTATCAGTTGCATTCATAAGTATAATGAAAAAATAAAATCTGATTACAAGTCTCAGCCATTAAAAAAAGTTTCTGATTTTAATGATTATAACTGCTATTTAGAGTATTTAGAAATAACTGCAAAGGATCGACTTGGCTCTGAATATGAAAAAGGGGTAGCTTACTTCCAGAAATTTTTCAAATATTCCTTTAACAGTAAAAAAAATTAATCAAATTTGACAAAGTATCAAAATGCTATTAAAAGGAGTATGGAGTTTTTCCATAAATATTTGCAAAAGCTTCCTAAAGAAGATACGAGTGAAACAACAGGACTTTATAAACAGCCTAAAAATACTACGGGAGATCATTTGTTTTTTCAGCTACAAGATATTCCTCTCAGCGAAGAAAATTCAGTTATATGTTTGCTTCAGGTAGTTTTGATTGGTAATGAATCTAGACGCAGAGATATTGAGTGGCTAATTGATAATCATAAAGACTTTTGGATTAAATATGTAGAAATATCAGCGGATATGAGCATAGAAGAAAAAAGAGTTTTAATTTCTGTTGCCGTTTATTTTTGGCGACTAGAAAATGATAGTGAATTTAGTGAGAATATTCCAGTTACAAATGAATTTAGATAAGTATGTTAAAATTGTATAAGGTTCAGTCCTTTTCCAAAAATGCATGAAAAACACTTATTTTCTTCTATATAAAAAGTATGAAGATTTGTAGTTTTTCCCCGTTTGGTTATGAAGGGCTTCTCGTTACTGTGGAGGTTGATTTACGCCGAGGTATTCCTGCTGTGGATATGGTTGGGCTTGCTGACGGGACTGTGCGTGAGTCACGAGAGCGAATGAAGGCTGCTATTAAAAACTCAGATTTTGATTTTCCCTTAGAGCGGGTCTTGATAAGTCTTTGTCCGTCTGATGTAAAAAAGGAGGGTGCAGGCTTTGATTTGCCCATTGCATTGAGCGTGCTTTGTGCAAAGAATCAGCTTTTGTCCAGCAAGGACGAAAAAAAGATTTTGGTGATTGGTGAGCTTGAGCTTTCTGGTAATGTGCGTGGTGTGCGAGGCATTCATGCAGCTATTGCAACTGCTATTGATAACGATATCCATGCGTGCATTATTCCAGAGGAAAATAAAAAAGAGGTTGAAAATCTTAAAAATCTTACCGTGTATAGTGTGAGTAATTTAAAGGAAGCTTATCAAAGTATAGAGGATTTTTGGGCAAGCACTTATACGCAAACAAGTCGAGAGCAAGAAAAAAAGACATTCACGGTGGAGTTTTCTCGTATTCATGCTGATAATGATTTAGCTGTGGTGAAAAATCAAAGTATTTTATTACGTGCTTTGCAAATTGCAGCAGCAGGATCTCATAATTTAATTGCGTATGGCCCTCCTGGTTGTGGAAAAACGCTTTCTCTACAACGTTTTTCTTCGTTGTTGCCTCTTTTGCAGCCAGAGGAAAGTCGCAGTGTTACACGAATTTATAGTCTTGCAGGTCTTATTCCCAATGGCGAAAGTGCAATTACAGAGCCTCCTTTTAGAACGCCGCATCAATCTTCTTCTCTCGAGGGAATCACTGGTGGCGGAAAACATTGCCTTCCTGGTGAAATTTCTTTGGCTCATAAGGGTGTGCTTTTTTTAGATGAGGCTTCTGAGTTTAAGCCTTCTGTTTTGCAATCGTTGCGTATTCCCCTAGAAACAGGAACGATGAGTCTTGTTCGTGCGGGGCGTTCAACAGTTTTTCCTTCACAGTTTCAGTTGTTGATTGCGTCAAATCCTTGTCCTTGTGGTAATTTTGGGGACGATTCTAAGGTGTGTATTTGTAATGCACGCTCTGTTGATCTTTTTTGGCGAAAATTTTCAAGCCCTCTTTTAGACAGGATTGATTTACGTGTTCCTGTGTACTCTCAAACTACTATAAAGGACGAGCAGTTCTATGCGGAAAGCTCTTTTTATCGGCAACAGGAGTTGAGTAGCTATACCTTGCGACCTCAAATAAAGCTTGCACGGCTTTTACAGCTTGAGCGACAAGGCAAACTTAATGCACATTTGTCGCCTTGTGAAATTGCTCTCTTTTGTGTGTTAAGCTCCCACGATACGATTCTTTTTGAGCAAAGTATTTTAGATTTACGGCTTTCAAAAAGAGCATCTCAAAGCGTTTTAAAACTCGCTCGTACTATTTGTGATATGGATGGACTTGAAAATATTACTACAAATCATCTTTTAGAGGCAATTTACTTTAGGCGTAATAATGGTGCTTTGGGCTAGCTTCACGGTTTGTTTTAATGCAAAAAATGCTATAGTCTAAGAATAAAAAAAATGCTATAGTAAATGCTATGAAAAAAATACAGTTATTAGTAATCGTTCATGTAGTTCTTTCACTATTGTTTTCGTTATCAACAATATCCTTTGCCTTTGATATTTCAATCTTTGCCTTTATACTTTCAATTATTTTTGTTGTCTTTCTTGTGCGAATGTACCAAGTGACTTTTATGCCAATGTTTAATGCGTCAAAATTAGCAACCGTTCGCAAGCTTCTTGAGTATCATCCTTTTGTTTTTTTAATTGCGTTTATTTTGTGTCGTGCAGGTGAAAAAGAAAGCTTGGTATGGATTGATAGTATTTCTGTGACTTTATGGATACTTTCATCAGCGTGTTCAGCCGTTTTGTTGTACGTAACTAATCCTAAAAGAATTAAAAAATTATTTTTTACTGAAGTTTTTTTTGATAAAGATCTTATCGCCCAATATATAAGTGATTATACTAATACGAGTGAATCTCTTGCGGTAAAGCCAAAGGGAGTTAAGCGGGTTTTATTTGAAGTACTTGAATGGGTTGATGCCTTTATTCAAGCAGCTTTTTTAGTTTCTCTTATCAATATTTTTATTTTTCAATTATATGAAATTCCTTCAGAGTCAATGGTGAGTGAGTTTTTAATTGGGGATCGCGTTGTTGTAATTAAAACGCCATCGGGGCCTGCCTTTCCGCTTTCTCATATCTCTATTCCAAAACTGCGATCATATAAGAGAGGCGATATCGTTGTTTTTAGAAATCCGCACTATAGTAAAGATCGTAAATCAGAGATCAAAACCTTTGTTGCCCAATTGGTGTACATGCTGAGCTTTACTACTGTCAATTTGAATGTTGACGAGTTTGGAATGCCAAAGTATGATCCCTTAGTAAAGCGAATTACGGGTTTGCCAGGAGAGCAGTTGATGATGGTTGATGGGGTGTTGTATGCGCGCACAAAAGAGTCTGCTGAATTTGTGCCTGTCATTGATAAATGGGCTGACTGGAATTTGAATACGCTGCCTGTTGAGACAAAAAAATCTATTGCGTCCTTTCCTTTTTCGGATGAAGTTTACACTGCCTTGCTTTCTGTCGAGGACAAGCGGAAAAATTTGGATCTTCAGCGTGCAAAAACTGAAATTGAATCAATTGTACAAAGTTTTGAAAGGCTAAAGAGAAACTACGCCGCAAAACAAAATACAACGGAGCAAAATCCTTTGCTTGATGTTTCTATTAATCGATTTTTTGCCAAGCAAGATGATGTTATACGAACCCTGCTTTCTTCTAGTAATGGTAGCCAGTGGTTTTCAAGCTTTGTCTCTTCATGGATAAGTGACGCTATTGATGATCGTTTTGTTGGTGGAGATTTATATCAGGATGCTTTGTTTCGTTATAATGTGCTTGCAAAGCTGACTTTTGCTCGATTAGTTCTTTATACAAGCGAGCTTATTGTACAAGGTGTTTCTGCAACGGATATGTTGCGCGATGAAAAAAAGAGAGCTTTTTTTACTGAAGCACGTGAAATTGATATTGGCGTTTTATTTTTGAATAGTCGTTCTATTCCCGTTTTTCCTCCCAATGATGCAGAAGGAAATCCTGTATATATTGCTCATGAGGAATTTTTTATGATGGGGGATAATCGCTTTAATTCTCTTGATATGCGCCACTCCTACATGGAAAGAAGAATCCCGCTTACGTCAATGGATCCACTGTCTTTTTACTATAATTCTAACGTTGCTCCGCAAACCGTTGAGTCAAAATATATTTTGGGAACAACCTTTTTTAGGTTTTGGCCTTTGAATAGAATTGGCGTTCCTAATAGCGGTGTGAATAGATAGTTTAGCTTTGAAAAAATCGTATGTTACGCGTGGATTAAAAAGCCCCTATCAAAAAAGATAAGGGCTTTTAGTTATGCTAATAGGTCTTCGTAATGTAGTCGATCGAACTGAAAAAGTGACTATTACTTATTTACCATCAGGAATGTTTTAATATCTAATTTTACTTGTAAGTCTGTCGGTTTTTCCGTTCGCACCTTTAGGATTTTTAATTGAGTTTCATTTTTATTGGTATCAAAATGAATGATTGCGTCAAACTCAGTGATAAAATCCTTGCTAAAAATCTCTTTTAGCTCTGTTTTATCTGTATCGCAACTGTACCATACTACAAGGTTTGCTTCTTTTGCAAAAGTTTTCATTTGCTGAATATCTTGCACGCTCATTTTTGAAAAGTTTAATCCATCAATAATTAAGCACTGTGTAGCAATTCCGCTTTGTGAAAGAGCCTTAATTGTTGATATAATCTGAGTTGTTGTAATTAATTCTTGGTTAAAGTTGAGAACAATACGATTTTTAATAATTTGCTCGTGAATGTTGTCGATTGAATCTTTGTCAAGATTTTTTTTCTTTGAAATTTCTGTTAGAATATTTTCATACCACGTCATTACATGGCTTGTTTTTTGATTAAAAGATACGTGGACAACTTGCTTGCCCTGAAAAAGGCTGTCGATTCCGATTTGTACAAGAACAGCAGTTTTACCAATTCCTTTTTTTGAGGAAATAATGCCAATTTCTCCACTTTTAATCCCACCATTAAGAGCTTGTTCAAAAAATCTTACAGGACTTCGGTCAATAAGTTCTTCTTTTGCCATAATTATCTCCTTTGTTTTTAATAGTTATTTTATTGCCAACGACTTTGAGTATAGCACAAAACTGTTGAATTTGCAACTTATAAAAATAATAATCCTACAATTCCAAGCGGAATTAAATAAAGAGAAAACCATGCAAAATTACCTTTTTTGATGAGGCGTATGAAAATAAACAATGATAATAAGCCCGATATAAAGGCGACAAGACATCCGATAATTAAAGTTGCTACAGGTATATTAAATGTTTCGCTTGTTAGGTGGCGAGCCTCAAGGATAAAGGCTCCCAGTATTGCGGGTATTGAAAGCAAAAAAGAAAACTCTCCTGCTGTTTTTCGATCAATATTGCAAAAAATGGCAGTTGAAATCGTTATGCCTGAGCGAGAAATTCCAGGTAAAACGGCCAAGCCTTGTGCAATCCCAATAATAAGGGATTTAGCGATGGTGAGAGTTTTTATTTTCTCGTGAGAAGCTGATTGCTTATTTGAACGGCGATTTGCTGTGTCTGCTAAAATCAAAATTAGTGCCGTAACAATAAAGCCAATGCTTACAATTTTTGGCGGAATGAGAGGAATAAATTTGCTCAATGATAATCCAATTCCTGCCGTGATAGCCGTTGCAATTAGAAGAGCCAAAATTATTTTTAGTTTTTCGTCATCACCCTGCTGTGTTTTTCTTCTGATTATTCGCCAAAAAGCAAGAATTAAATCTCTGATAATTTTATGAAAAAAAATTACTACCGCTAGTAAGGTTGCTAAGTGCAAAAAAACACTGAAGAGTAGCGGTTGCTCTTGAATATGCAAAATTTTTTGTGCAAGCAGAAGATGCCCAGAACTTGAAATTGGTAGAAATTCTGCAATGCCTTGCAAAGCCCCTAATAAAACTGCCTCGAAAATTGTCATAGGTGTTTGTCCTTTTGTTGTTCAATTATGCTGAGTGCCATCTCTTTTGCACGAGTAATATCCGTCCATAAAACACTGTGAATATTAAGTTTTTGTGCCGCAATAATATTTTCGTGTAAATCATCAAAAAAGATAGCTTCTTGGGGTTTGACTTTTAACCCCTCTAAAGCATGGCTATAAATGCCAGCACTCGGTTTAATCATCTTAACGCGGCAAGAAAAAACGGCACAATCAGCCTTCACAAAAGGCGGAATATCTTTTTCAAAATTATCTAAAAACTCGTAGGGCATATTTGATAAAATACCCAGCTTAAATCCTTGGGACTGCAGCTCTAATGCCCAATCAACAACCTCTTGATTGTAGTTTCGCCAAGATTGCATATCAATATCAGCCATTTGTTTGCAGAGTTTTTTATCGCTTGCAAATTCAGCATATCCATGGTCGTCAAAAATTTTGCTGTAAAGCTCGCTCCCGCTTATATCCCCCAAATCAAAGGATTCACGATATTTGAAAAATGATGAGGAAAAAATTTCTTTTGGGACGCCTGTTTTCTCTTGCATGAGTTGATAGCACGCACCTGTCTGCGTAACAGAAATAACATTTCCGTAATCAAAAATAACTGCTTTAATCATGCGTCAGTATAAAAGATTTTTTTTGATTTGACAAGAACATATATTTTCTTCCCGTAAAATAGCGAGGGAAGTTGAGCTTCATATAATTGACAACTTTTATTTTATCAGTACAATAAAAATACTATTTTCAAGTAAGGAGAAAATTACAATAATGTCAATATCAGTTTTACAAAAGGCTCGTTATGAATACAAGCCAAAAATGCCTGCTATTTTAAATGAAAGTTTAGCAACTATCGCCCTTGAAGAAGGTAAGCCAACTGAAAGCATTGCAGATCAAGCTGACTTAAAATCTTTATTCAAGAAAACTTACGGAAAGCCTTTGGTTCAGTTCAAAAAAGGCACAAATGATACAGTGAATGCCCAAATTAAAGTTGGCGTTATTCTCTCTGGTGGGCAAGCTCCTGGTGGACACAACGTTATTTCAGGCTTGTATGATGGCATTAAAAAAGGCAATTCAAAATCCGTATTATATGGATTTTTAGGCGGTCCTGCAGGTTTAATTGACGGCAAGTATATTGAATTTACCGATTCTCTTATCGATGAATATAGAAATACTGGCGGCTTTGATATTATTGGCTCAGGCAGAACAAAAATTGAAAGCCCTGAGCAAGTTTCTCGTTCTATTGAAACGGCAAAAAAAATGGATTTAGACGCTATCGTTGTGATCGGCGGTGATGATTCAAATACCAATGCTGCTCTTTTAGCTGAGCAAATGATAGCGGCTGGCTCAAAAACACGCGTGATTGGTTGCCCGAAAACGATTGATGGCGACTTAAAAAATGAAATGATTGAAACGAGCTTTGGTTTTGACACCGCATGCAAAACCTATTCTGAGTTGATTGGAAATATTGGCCGTGACGCAAATAGTGCTAAAAAATATTGGCATTTTATTAAATTGATGGGACGCTCTGCTTCTCACATTGCACTTGAATGTGCCTTACAAACGCAACCAAACATTTGCTTAATTTCTGAAGAAGTGGAAGCAAAAAAAATGACGCTTCGACAAATCTCTGATGATATTTGTAATGTGATTGCAAAGCGTGCAGAAAACGATGAAAATTTTGGCTTAATTTTAATTCCTGAAGGCTTAGTTGAGTTTATTCCAGAAATGAAAACTCTCATTGCTGAATTGAATGATACGATGGCTCACCATGAAAAAGATTTTAACGCATTGGATACGTTTGAAGCAAAGAAAGAATGGCTTTCAAAGCATTTAACCAAGGCTTCTTTTGAAACTTTTGCCTCTTTGCCAAATGCGATTGCAGCTCAGTTTTTAGCTGACCGCGATCCACATGGAAACGTGCAGGTTTCTCGCATTGATACAGAAAAATTGCTTTCTGTTATGGTTGAAGAAAAACTTAAAGAAATGAAAAAAGCTGGCACATATAAAGGAAGCTTTAGCTCATACTGTCACTTTTTTGGCTATGAAGGTCGCTGTGCATTCCCGTCAAATTTTGACTCAGACTACTGCTATTCACTCGGCTTTACTGCGTTCTTGTTGATTGCTTCTGGATTAACAGGCTATCTTTCCTCTGTTCGGAATCTTACTTCTCCTTCAAAGGATTGGATTGCAGGTGGCGTACCCTTAACGATGATGATGAATATGGAGCAACGACATGGCTCTAAAAAGCCTGTAATCCGTAAAGCCTTAGTTGAGCTTGACGGCAATCCTTTTAAAGAATTTGCTAAAAATCGTGATACATGGGCGATTAAAACAAGCTTTTTATTCCCTGGAGCTATTCAATATTATGGTCCAGATGAGGTTTGCAATACCGTTACGAAAACCATTGCTTTAGAGCTAAAATAATTTTGTTTATAATGAATTGCTCAGATTTTTGTGCTAATCGCATGTGCAGAAGTCTGAGTAAATTTTTAAAGGATTACTCAGCATAGATGGAAGATCAGTCGCAGGAGTTATTTTTTTATTTTTCTTTGCTTTCTTTGTTGATTTTTTTCTCGTTATTTTTTTCTATCTCAGAGAGCGTCTTTCTTTCACTCAATAAGGTTCGTCTTGAACACTTGCGAGAAAAAAAAATCAAAAGTGCGATTCGTATTGGAAAAATGCTCGATACGAAAATCAAGCTAATTAATACAATCTTGCTGGGCAATAATATTGTGAACGTTGCCCTTGCCTCTCTTTGCACCAGTATTGCTATTCGTTATTGGGGTGAGCAAAGTATTGCAATTTCAGCATTTATTCTTACAATTGTTTTGCTTATTTTTGGTGAAATCACTCCAAAGTTGCTCGGTGTAAAGTACGCAGAACAACTTAGCCCTATTTTGGCTCCTCCCTTACAGTTTTTTATTTATATTTTTTATCCGCTTGCAACGCTTTTACAATCATTTTCAAAGTGGATTTTGAAAATTGTTGGTGTTACGATGCAAGAAAAGACCAATCATTTTACAGAAGAAGATATTAAAAATTTTATTGCCATGAGTCACGATGACGGCATAATCGAAGAAACCGAGAAGCAAATGCTCCATAAGGTTTTTGCCTTCACCGATTTAACTGCAAAAGATGTGATGACTTCTCGAACAAATATCGTAGCGCTTTCACTTTCTAGCTCGTATGAACAGATTTTGGCACTGTCAAAAAAAAGCCATTTTTCTCGTTTTCCTGTGTACGAAACAGATATTGATAGTATTTGTGGGTTTGTCCATGTAAAAGATGTACTTTTTTGGGATAATTCAACGGATTTTTCTTTGAAAAAAATTATGCATAAACCGATTTTTGTATTTGAAAGTAAAAAAATTGCTGCAGTTCAACAATTATTGATGGAAGCCAATGAGGGAATGGCGATTGTTTTAGATGAGTACTCTGGGACGCAAGGTTTACTGACAATGGAAGATTTAGCCCAAGAAATTTTTGGTGATGTAAACAGTAAAGTAACCAGTAATGATTTTTTTGAGCATCAAAAAAATACACAATCGCTTATTGTCGATGGCTCAATGCGTCTTACGGAGCTTTCTAATCTTTTAGGCATTGAGTTGACTTCAAAAAATTACGATACGATTGCAGGCTTTATTATTGAAAAGGCAGATTCTGTTCCTTTGTTGGGAATGCGTTGTATTTATAATGGCTATAAATTTATAGTGTATGAAATGAGTTTTTTACGCATTAGCAAGGTTAAAATTACCTCAGAATGATAAGTTTTTTTATTGGATTGCTCTTCGCTTTAATCATTATTTCCGCTATTTTCTCTTCTACTGAAACAGCATTTTTGTCAATTTCAAAGTCAAAGTTGTACAAAATTAAAAAAAGTGGCGATAAACGCGGAGCTCTTGTTATTAAGTTGCGAATAAAAACGGAAAAGCTGTTGTCTACAATTTTAATTGCGAATAATCTTGCAAATAATTTTGCCTCCTCTCTTGCCGCCCTTGTTGCAATTAAGCTTTTGGGGAATGCGGGGCTTGGTGTTGCAACCTTTGTAATGACTGCCTTAATCATCATTTTTGGTGAGATTCTTCCAAAAACAATTGCTGCCTTTTATCCCATTAAAACCGCTAAGCGATTTGCTTTTTTTATTTTTTTTGTGCAAATTCTACTTTTTCCGCTTATAAAGATTTTTACGGTGTACAGTCATCTTGTTGTTAAACTTGCAGATTTTTTTTGGAAAAGTAATGAGAGTCAAATTACACAAGAGGAGTTAAAAACGCTTTTTGAGCTGGGGAGCAGGACAGGAATATTGGAGCAAACAGAAAAAGATATGCTTAACAAGGTGTTTGATTTTTCTGATGTTCGCATAAAGTCCATTATGCAACATCCATCGCAAATTACCATGATTGAAAATTCAGCTTCGTTTGATCAAGTTTTGCAAGCCTTTAAGTCAAGTGGTTATTCAAGAATTCCTGTTTTTCTTAATGATTTTAACTCCGTTTTGGGAATAATTTATTATAAAGATTTGCTTAGCTTTAAAACTAATCCGCAAGAATTTGCCGTGAAAAAAATTCTTTTGCCCGTCATGTTTGTTCCGAGTAGCAAAATGGCTTTTTCCCTTTTTCATCAGTTTTATAAAGAAAAACAGCATCTTGCTATTGTTGTAAATGAGCATGGTGAAAATTGTGGATTGATTACGGGTGAGGATCTTTTGTGTTCGATTTTTGGTAAAGTTACGGCAGAGCATAATATTAAAACAACGCCTGTTGAACAAATTAAAATCTTACAAAAAAAAGAATTTTTAGTGCCTGCAAATATCACCCTTGTTGACTTAAACGATTATCTAAAAATTAATTTAAGCTCAGGGATTTATATAACACTTGCAGGTTTTTTGCTGGAGCATTTTGACAGGCTTCCGCTTGCAGGTGAAAAAATAAGCATTGAGTCTCTTCACTTTACCGTTGAAAAAGTATCTGATCGTCATATTGACTTAGTGCGTTTATTTGTCAACTAGAAAGTTCAGCTTAGCTAAATAATTACTTCTTTGGTGATTAATTCAATTCTCTTGAGCCGCTCATTGTCGAGTTTTATTGAAATATTTTTTTCATTTGTAGGAAGAACAGTTCCTTTGGGAGCATTTTTTGCCCGCCGTAAGTGCTTGACCTGCGTATAATACAGATCAGCATTGCCAGCCTTGCGTGCCTTTGAATAAAATACTGCAAGATTTCCTGCGTCAAGCAAAATTTCAAGTGGAACCGATTTTCCCATTTGATTTTTGATGAAAACATAACCGCCGTGCCAATCACGAACATGCAACCACCAATCTTGCCCCTTCATATAGCGGCGTAAAAGTTCATCATTTTCACTTGCTGAACGACCGACGTATATAGTCCATCCATCAATGATATAACGCAACCCTGGATGCTCTTTTGTAATATGCTGTTTTGGTGTTACTTGCTTGCTTAATCGCTTTTTTATTTCAAGGGGATTTTGCTCTGTTTGTAAATTTTCGTAGTCAGAAATTAACTTTGCCACATTTGATCGTAAAATACGAATATCTGTTTCTAAGTCTTCTAAGCCAGAAATAGCTTTTTTGTATTTTGTATAATATACCTGTGCATTTTCTTGCAGATTTTTTGTTGGATTAATTTCAATTTTTATTTCAAAATCATTTTCATAATCTATGCATTCAATAAAATTTTGATTTTTTTCGCAGGCAGCAACAACTAAATTTCCATATGACAAAAGTAAATCACCATAATGACGCCATTTATCAGCGATTAAAAATGACTGCTTTTTTTCTTCAAGGCGATTTAGGGCATTCTCCATTCGAGATTTTGTGCTTTCAAATATTTTTTTTGCCTGCTCTAAGAGAGCCTCGCGTGATAGTGATTGTGAGTGCTCAGCATACCATAGGTCAACTTTTCTGTTGAAAGAGAGCTTTGAATCACTTTGTATGTCTGTAAACTCTCTTATTTTTCTTTCGTCTTCGTTGTGAGGGGAGTGAACTTCAGGGAGAGAAAAAATCTGTCCAGAAATTTCATTTCGTTTTGGACGACGATAAAATGCATCTAAAATATGGTCACTCTCATCAGTTACGATAATATTTGCAGCACCGCTCCACAGCCTAATATACAAATAAAACTTTTTATTTGTTTCGTCGGTTGTTCGATTAAGCGTTAGACGAATAATTCGTTCATTTGCGATTTGCTCACATGATTCAATTTTACTGCCCTTAATATGTGA
This sequence comes from Treponemataceae bacterium, assembly GCA_051651645.1. GTDB lineage: Bacteria > Spirochaetota > Spirochaetia > Treponematales > Treponemataceae > JBOFSR01. Next base: position 34,990 of record JBOFSR010000006.1, read on the forward strand.
GCGTAAAAATTGCATAAATCGGAGCGGCTTTTCTGTTTTGGGAATTTTTTGTAGCGTTTGGTGGATACGACAGGCACCAGCTGCAAGGCAAACAAAAATAGTTTTTGCACAGCCTGATTTATAGGTATAAAAAGCAATGCTATCAAAGGATGGCTGTACAATTTGTTGAATAAAGGAATTGGGTAAATCAAGCTCTTTTAAGATTTCATCAATTTCTTTGTAGTTTAATGACATTTAGTAAATATTGATTAGAAGACCTGCACAGATAATGCCTGTTGAGCCTACGCCAACATCAACAAAAAAGGCAAACTCATCATTTCCAATACGCGTCCCAAAAGCGGTCAACTGTAATGTTGGAAAAATCGAAACAATAGATTTTGTGCTAAATGTTGCTCCCGCTCCAACGGCACAGGCTCCATAAAATTTAAGATATTCTGTCTTAAAGTACGTTATTTTCATTAAAAAATTAAGATATGCGTTGTGATAAAAAACTTTTTTAAGTACATCTCTGTCTGTTATAGGATCGATGAAAAGTTCATTGCGATAATTAAGAACATAGCCTGCAGCAAAACCAAGAGAGATTCGCTTGTTAATGTCATAGGTGTAGTCAAAATTAAAAGATCCTGTAACGCCTTCGTAAATATTTCTCAATTCAATAGGGGCTTGGAAGCTACTTGATAGCGTATTTAAAAAGGCGGCATCGCCCCAGTAGATACGCAATTCATGTTTTGCAAATTCAAATAATTGTGAAAAGGAAGAGGAAATAAAAATAGCTAAAAATAAAAACAGCGATAATTTTTTTTTCACGCAAGCTCTTTGATATTCAGTTTATAGTGATACTTTGAAAACTATTATTTTATGTATCGGCTAGTTCAACAATGAATTAAGTATTATTGTATTTTATTTGATGCTAAAATCCGTAGTTGCACAATATAATTGCAATGCACTTGCCATTAAAGCATGAGTATACAATTTTTTACCCATATTTGCCATAACTTCTTTCTCTTCAATTAATTCCATGTGAACAAATTCATCCGCATCTAAATCTTGTTGTGTTTTACTAAGATTTTTTGCCAAATAAAAATGAACTGTATTTGTCATGATAGCAGGATTTGGATACATTGATCCCAAATGCTCGACTGTTTGAGCAAGAAAACCTGTTTCCTCTTCTAGTTCCCGCTTTGCTCCATCACAGGGAGCTTCACCTTTATCAAGCACTCCACCTGGAAATTCCAAACTCAATTGACAAGAACCGTGCCTCCATTGGCGAACCATTACAAAATATTTTTTATTGTCTTTTTCAATGACGGGAACGGTGATTACCCAATCTGGTGCCTCAAGCATAACATAATTCCCACTTTTTTTTTCAGGTGAAATGGATTTTTGCTCAACGACAGTAAATACGCGTGTTTCTAAAAGTGTTTTTTTTTCTTGAGGTGTCCAAATTAAAGATTTATCATTTTCGTTCATTTTTGCCTTGTACAATCTTAAAATTGCTTTTATTATAAAGTGAAATAATTTTTTATACAAGTATTTTTCTCTTGCTCTCCGTCAAGAAAAAGCGGTAAAATCCTTTGACTTTTTTTGAAAATCACTTTATTATTCTTTAGTAATTTATTTATATTTCATTACAATTTGACTTTTATCGGAGGCTCTATGGCAGTAATTACAATTTCACGGCAAGTTGCAGCACTTGGGGATGAAACAGCGGAGTATCTTGCAAAAAAAATCAATTATGAATTTATTGATAGAAAAAAACTTGGTCAAAAAATTCTAAGTTTAGGATTTTCTCCTGAGAAAATGAAAAAGTATGATGAAAAAAAGCCAGGTTTTTTTGCCTCTCTTGCAAAAGACCGCGATGAATATTTAGATTATTTGCAAACAGCAATTTTAGAGTTTGCAAGTCAAGATAATTGTATTTTAATTGGTCGCGGATCATTTATTGTTTTGCATAATGTTGCAAATGTTGTTTCTGTCAGGCTTGTTGCAGATGAAAAAATTCGTTTGGAGCGATTAAAAAATGAATTTTCTTGGGATGAAAAGCAGGCTCAGCAGCGAATTGATGAAAGTGATGCAAATCGTTGTGGGTTCCATCAAAGTTTTTTTAATTTGAGCAATGAGCAGCCAGAACACTTTCACATGACTGTTAATATGGGAATATTAAATAAAGAGCAAGCGGGAGATATGATTGCTTCTTTGCTTAGTAGCTATATTTGTGATGACTGCGAGCAGCGAGGAAGAGTGCGAATACAAGAAATGCTTGAAGCTCAAAGGCTTGTTAATGTTTTAATGTTGGAACATAAGATTGCGATTAATTTTTTGAGTGCTGATATACACGGCTCAAAAGTCGTTCTGCATGGTGTAGCGGATTCAACTTTGATAGTGGATAAGGCTATTACGATTGCTCAAGAAATCTGTAAGGGTAGGGAAGTGGAGTCATCCATAAGTATTGTGCAAGAATTTCGATCATATTAGCGTTTTAAAATACAATCTTGTGCTAATAACTGACAAGAGGTATCTTTTAGAAAATAGTTTTCCAAAAGATACCTTGTAATATTTTACTAATAAAATTGCAACTCTACAAAGTAACTGCAGTACCGTAATAAATATGAGTAAATAGTTTTTCCATTTCTTGTGCATTGATAGGACGTGGATTTGATCCTGTGCATGCATCAGAAATTGCAAGTTCTGAGATTTTTGCTATTTTTTGCTTAAATTCATCTTCTTTAATACCAAAATCCTTTAGCGTTGTAGGAATTCCAAACTGTTTATTAAAATCGTTAATTTTTTTACAAAGGGCATCGGTGCATTCGGCATCACTTCCTGTAATGCCAAGATAGTGGGCAATTTGTGCATAGCGTTTTTCTGCCGTCTTTTGATTAAATTTAATTACGTAGGGCAAATACATGGCGTTTGCACAACCGTGTGGAACATGCCCTGTAGAAAAGGCTGCACCTGTTTTGTGTGCCATTGAATGAACAATGCCCAAAAGTGCATTAGTAAACGCCATTCCAGCCAAACATTGTGCGTAATGCATTTTTTCGCGTGCTTTTTTATCGCCCTTGTATGAGGCAGGAAGATATTCAAAAACCATTTTAATTGCTTGTAATGCAAGAGGATCGGTAAAGTCTGAGTTGAGCGTTGAAACGTATGCTTCAAATGCGTGCGTTAGTGCATCCATTCCTGTGTGTGCGGTGAGCGACTGTGGGTGAGCCCAAACCGTAAATGTGTTAAAGAATGCAGTCGTTGCATTTACGGGGTAGCGGGAAGATCGTCTGAAGAACTGCAAGGTATTCGACATTATGATACGCTGAACTGGAAAGGTCCTGGAAAGGCCTGCCGTAGAGAGTGAAAGCCTCGTACAGGTAAACCGTATCAAATGTATGATCTCTCCCAAGTAGCACGGAACACGAGGAATTCTGTGTGAATCTGCGAGGACCA
>JBOFSR010000007.1:0-8248 GCA_051651645.1 Treponemataceae bacterium
AATAATTGTTATAAAAAAATATCCAGCCATTTTATAAAAGCTTTTAAATCAGATGATTTAAGTCAATTTCACATGCAATACACGGCACCGTAATTGCCCAGTTTTCAAGCACAACAGGATTAATTTCACCAAAAATGCCAATCACTTTTGACTCCCCTGAAGCGTCTTCAAGTAAAATGCTCGCTTGACGACCTAAAATAAATCGTGGATCTTCACTTTCTTTTACTTTGTATTCAAAGCCAAGAAAATACAAAAAGGATGCAACTTCACTTGCCACCGTATTATAATTTGCATCACTTGCCGCTGTTAAAAATCCAATGCTTTGTCGAGTTTGCGTTCCTGTATTTTCAGTTTTGCACAAATACGCAATTTTTCCAATCTCAAATATTTTATGCGGATACACCGCATTTCCCGAAATTGATTCTGCGGACAAAAGCGCCGGAATAATTGACGGGCGAACATACTGATAATTCTCCGTCATCGGATTTGCAATTTCAATCACATTTTTCTCATCAATATTCATTTTAGTAATAAAGTCACTTTTTGAGCCAAGATAATTAAAAATCATTTCTTGGTAGCCAAAGCCAACCAGCACAGACTTTGCACGCCGAGAAAAAAGCGTTATAGGCGTCAATCGGCCAATCGTAAAATCACGTGGTTTTTCAGGTGCAAACGAAGATAACTCATTGCCAATCATCACGTCTTCAATAATATCCACTTCATGTAAAAAGTCATTTCGATACGCAGGCACACAAATCGTAATCGCCTCGCCATCATTTGTAGCCTTAATATTCATTTTTGAAAGCGATTTGACAATTTCTGCAGTACCAAACGAAGAGCCTAGCATTTTATTTACCGCACTCACGCTTGTTTTTGCCTGCTCTTGAAAGTAAAATGGCGTAACAATTGACTTGCCAAACCCCGTCTCATACGGATGATTTACCTGCACAGGGAGGATTTTATAGCCTGCATCAAAAAAGTCGCACGCGACAATCGAGGTTGCCAAAAGAAGCGACGGCATATCTGTTCCTGTCATCTCAACGAGCAAATCACTATCCCCCACTTGCACCGCCCCAAGCGTTGCACTATTTATAATCGGCGGAAGCGACAAAATCTCTTTTTTTGTATCTATTAATAGAGGAAATAAATCAAAATCTTTTATAATTGAGCCGTATTCTTTGCCTTTTGGATGCTCGGCAACAATGTCTCGGCACGTCATTTTTTCATCATGGGCAAGAGGAATAAAACTCGTTTCATCGGGATTTACGGCTGTATACTGCACAGGCCATGAAATATTTGCACTACGATACACGCCCATAGAAATCGAACGCCGTTTTCGCCCGTAATTCCAGCAAAGTTTTTCCTGCGTTTGAATAATATCCAAAAGCATTGGCTGATCAATGGGCTTACCAGAAATAACAAAAGCCGTCATAAAGGGGCGAATATCTTTTAGTTTTGCGTCAACATGCACCACACGGTTAGCAAAATCCTGCGTTTTGTCTTTAGTCGACAAAAAAGCCGTGTAATCAATCGGCTTCCCCTCACGATGCACGCGCAAACACCGAGCAATTCCTGCAGTTGACCACAAGTCGGGACGATTCGTATCATTAAGCTCAATCTTGATAGTGCGCTCATTTTCACTCAAAGCACTGTCCGCTTTCTCATCAAGCTCAGCTTTTGCACTCTCAAGGCGATTTTCTAATTTTTCATAATCACACTGTTCACCAAGCAAACTAAAAAACAGCTTCTCATTAACTTCGATTTTTGGCATTTGCAAATCCTTACGATAGAATTGATTTTTCTTTATATCATAAAAAAAAAAAGAATACAATCCAATTAGACTCGCAGATAAGTTGCAATGGTAAGATAATCAATATTTTGATGGCAACAATGATTTTGTTTTAGATAGTTTTTACTAATAGGATTTAAGATAATTAAGTCTTGATGTAATCGCCAGCGAAAAAAAAGGAAAATAACGGAGAAAAGAATATATAAAATCATTACACATAGTGCAATTAAATTTCACCGTGTGCAGTCGAAAGTATAAAAAAAACCGCCACAAGGAAATGGCGGAAATAAAAATAACATGAGAACACCAAAAAGAATTATTTTTATTTTTTGGATAAAATATCTTAAAGCCGCTTGACTCCAAAATCCTATATTACGAAAGCTAATAACTTTCTTGTAGTTTTGCCCACTGTTCAGCCGTGTATCCAGCCTTTTTAACAAACTCTTTTTCACTTTCATTTAACTGATTATAGTTTGTTTTGCTATTGCCTGCATGACTTGCTTGAGTATTCATATCAAGTATCACAGGTAATGTTTCAATTAATTTTTTTACCGCTTCAAAACTTTCTTGATTGCTACACAAGGATAAATAGTGTTCTTTTTGAAACGGCATTATTTTTCCATTTTGGATAGCATTTAAGATTACGGTTTCTTTTTCAGTTTGGAGCATTGCTTGCTTTACAGAGTTCAATTCTGTTTCGGTTTCATTGAGTTTTTTCTCTAGTACAGCATGATTTGCACTATTCATTGCGACAGGTTCAGTTTTTAATTTCTCAATAGTGGAAAGCATATCTTTAATAGAGGCAGTTTCAGGAAGCTCAAGAATTGCAAAAATTTGATTTATCAATTCATTAAGGGATTTATCCTCTTGCATAGAGTTTAAAGAAACTAAATCCAAATTAGGGTTATTTGTAAGGGCAGCTCTTATCAACATCTGCCCAAATTTCGCCTGTTGCCTCAAGTGTAATATTCTTAAACCAACCAAAAGCGGGAGAGGGACTTCCGTCTTGTCCCTTTAAGTCTACAGAATGATTTTCATCTATAGGATGAACACTCATAAAAGCGTTAGAGGCGTCAACAATATTTTGGGCATTGCTGATTTTCCATTGCCTGCCATCTTTTCCTATAATGACACTCCCTGCAGGTAAAAGTTGTATTCTTGCAGGAATTTCATTTTCTTGTACTGTTTCTAAAGGATTAAGTATATCGCTCATGTATTCTCCTTATTTTGCAGGTGTGGGATTGCTAACTTCCAGCCATGGGGATACTAATAATTCAGCGGTTTTGTAATTCACATTTGAGTTATTGTCAACAATTTGCATTTCAATAATTTTTCTTGCACTTTCTTCATTGTCAACACTTACTACTAAATGAGTTGGCATAATTCCCATAGGGTCGCCACCATCTCGTTTAAACTGTTGCATCATAACACGGGCTTTTTGATAATTTTGTGCGGTTAAAGGCTCTTTACTACCGATTGCATTTTGCCAAAATCCATAGCCAAAATTCCCACGCCAACGAATGCCATACAAATATGCATCCTTCATAAAAACTGTATCATTTTTTGTATCCGTAATTTCTTCAAGTTGTGGTGCCATTCTTTCTTGTAAGATTAAAGGCTTTAATGTACTAGAACAAGAAAGTAAAAACCATGCAGATCCTGTAGCATTTTTATCACCTAAAATATTTGAAACAAAAGAAGTCGCTCCTGTGCCATCGGCTTTTTCATATACAGGATGTTCATCATCAAAAAAGTTTTGTCCATCAAAACAAAGATTTTCAAAACCTTTCCTTAAAAGAAGAGCAATTTTACGATTATAAAACGAAATAACTTCATCAGCCATTGACCGAGACATAGTGCCATAAAAACCAAAATTGTCATCTTCAATATCTGTTCTTTTTACTTGTAGTGTTGCCTCATGCCTTTCATTTTTAAGTACATAGCTTGATTCTTTGATTGATTCAAGGGTTCGCCTTCCAACCCATTCTTTAAGTTTTGGAAAACTACCCAACCAGCCATACGTATTACTTGCCGAATTTGACGTGATAATGGTTACAATTTTTTTATAATTGTCCATCCCTTCTAGTTCGCTTAAACGTTGTTTAAACTCACCCTTTACCATTGTTCGCAACGATTCTAATGTACTATCTTTAATTATAGACATGATTTAAACTCCTTGTTTGGTTTTTTTTTGCTATGTTATCTCGGTGATGATAATAAAGCCGATACATTTCTGTAAAACTTATGTGATATTTCTTGCAAAGTTTTCGCATGGTAGCTGTTTTACTATCATATTCTTCATAAATTTCTTTTGCAATTTCATCTTTAAAAACACGCTTTTCAAAAGGGATATAAACAACAATCCCCCAGAGCTTCTACTAATAGCCACTGCCATAGCACGAGCATTATCGGGGTATACCTCCGATACGATTGATTCAAATATATCTAAATATATACTTTTTTGAACGCCTTTAGGGATGTAAAGCTGTTGACCGCCAAATTCTCGGCAAATAAGGCGTATCGCTTTTATCGCTTTTTCCTTATCATTGTTAATTTCTAGACAAGCATAAATAAAAGCATCGATTAAATCCCTTGCTAATGTAATATTTGTCGATTTTTTCACGTTATCCCCTCCAAAAAAATACACTGTTAAAACTAGTAACAGTGTATAATCTTGTAACGGTGGTTAGCTGGTAACCAGTGTTAAAACAATAATCAACTTTTTATGGGTGAATTTTTTCTTTTACTTCTTTTAATTCATCAATGCATCTATCAATAATACAAATAAAACCAGAGGGAGTTTTCACTCTAAAACTGTTATTTGTATAAAGATAGCAAAAAAACTCTATCACGGTTGAAAGTTTACTTTCAATATTTTCTATTTTGTCGGATAAATCAAGTGCTTGTCTTGTATCTAAAATCATATTTTTAATCTCCTATTGCAAAGACATTAAAGCCTTTGTATAAATCTCATCTAATTTTCATAAAGCAGTATTGGCTCGAGCCCCAAATGTTCAGTCGACTGAACATTTGATATTCTCTTATTTGCCTAAAGCAGTACTGACACAAGGGGGTATTTGTGTTTTTTACTACTGAGTATGACAATGTACATTTTAATAGCATTTTGTGCTGTTTTATATATCATCATACTCTTTCTGTATTGGCTTGTGCTGTACAGCATAATGGGGTATTTTATTGTTTTTGAAAAATACTACAAGGCTTTTTGTTTCCCTCTATTATTTTGCTAATTGTAGAAATGCTATCGTCCATAATAAAGTAAAGCCCAGCAAAGCCGTCATTCGTAAATTCTTCTATATTTTTAGAAGAGCTAATAATATCTGCAATGGCTCTTAATTTTAAAAGTTCATTGCCCAATATGTCTTGCTGTTCTGTGTTTATTGTTTTAGTCATTATTTGCCCCCTTGCTTAAAAAAGAAAAAAAGCATTTTTTCATAAAACCATTTTTTTGTTGTGGAGTTGTGGAGAACTCAATTTTTTGCTGATTAATAAGACTTGCCAGCGTTTGATTTAAGCTCTCTATCGTTTTTGCTCTTTCTTCAGCTAGGGCTGTTGCAAGCTCTAGGCGATATTCCATCATTTCGATGTACCGCCCTATGCTCTCATGGCGTTTTTTCCAGTCCAGTTTATATACTGGTACTTTTGTTTGTGATGTCATGCGACACCTCCTGTTTGTTTGATATTCAGCAAATAAAAAAGCCGAACTATTATCACGTCAAACAGAGACGCCCAGCCCTCACGGGTACTGGATAGTTCGGCTATTATTAAATAGTCGGTTGCCTTTAAATAATACTTTACACAGATTTTAACAATAAAGAAAAATCCCCATGTATTTTTAAAAGGGCATAAAAAAATCAGCCTTATGCGGTGCTGAACGTCCGCTGTTTGTTTGATAAGGAAAGTATAGAATAAAAAAGCATTTTTGTCAAGTAGTTTTAAAACAAGGTAAATACGCAGTCGACTGCGTATTTACAAAAAAACAAAACTGCAGTCGACTGCAGTTTTCAATATAAGAATATTTAAAAATCAATATCTTTGAAATTATTCAAAAGTTGCACCACAATTATTACAAACCTCACCGAAAACTGTACATGAATCACAATGAGGGCATTGAGTACCTCTTCCACCATTTGGTGCTACTTTTGAGCGAATACCGCAACTAGTACAATTACCAGTATTACCTTCTGTAAAATACGTTGCTTCTCCACACTGAGGACATTTTTTACCTCTCTAAAATATAATTTATTTATTATACATAAAAAATTATATTTGTCAATATTCTTATATTAGGTAACGTAAAACGGCAGTCGACTGGCGTTTTAGTTTAAAATTCGTGCCTCTTTTGATGATCCCGTATTTTTTAAAGGTAAGGTACCTGCCTTAAAATTAGTTTTTATTGCCGTTTTATAGTCGTATGATTCAACTTTAATATTAAGAGTTCCTTGTCCTTTAAGCTCAGAAACAGAGGGCCTTTGTAAAGGAAGTCTTTCTTTTGAAGTTATCTCCTCTTGTGCAAGCTTTGGAGCTTGTATTTTTTGACTAGCAAGGCTCATTCCGATTTTTTCACCGCTCCAGCTACCAACCATACTCCCCACCATATTGCCAAGATATCCACCAGCTGTTATACCGATTGCAGTTCCAACCCCTGGAATAATTGAGCCAATAACACCGCCTAAAACAGAGCCAAGAGCCGCCCCACCAAGACTTCCTGCTTCTCTACCTATTGATTCAGACTTCTGTTTTATTTTTTCTGCTTCATCTTCATTCGACTTATTTATTTCAGACAACTGATTAATTAAACTAGGTATAGAAAATAAAGCTGATAAAGCAACTGCACCACCTGCGCCTTTGAGTGATGGCTTTAGGGCTCCTTTCATGGTTGTTTTTTTCGATGTTTTAGCAGGAACTTGTTGCGAAGGAATAGGTATATCACTGCTAGTAGAGCTGTCACCTAAACCTAAGCTACCTCCTAAGTTAGTAACATAAACAGGCATTGCTCCACCTGCACCGCCACCGCCTAGAGATACTTCTTGTTTGCCACCTTTAAGATTTTTTGCTGAGTTAAAAAGGTTTATGATTTTGCTATATCCCTTAAAACCTGCAACGGTTATCATGCCACGAACAAGGGCATCAAATAAAGCCGTTATCATTTTAGGATGTTTTGCCATTTGATTTAATGTTGCATTAAGCATCTTCAAAGGCTTATCAAGTCCAGTATTAGCAACCGATAAAAAGGCTGTTTGTAAGTTACTTAGGTTTGCTTTTAAAGAGCTTGCATTATTTGCAGCTGCTTTATTTAAAACCCCTGCTGTTTCTGTAAGATTTAAAAACTTTTCCATTTTTGCACCGTGCAAGTCAAAAGCCCTCACGGCTTTCATTGCCGTACCACCAAAAATACTGCCAAAAGGATCAAGGTTGCCAAACTCTTGACCTTTGGTTACAATATCATTCATAATAAGATGTAAGTCTCTAAATTCACCTGTTGCAATATCTCTAACATTAATGCCGTATGTTAGAAGTTTTGCTTGCTTATCAGGGTTTGCAAGTTCTTGCATAACATTTTCAAGCACCGTTACCGACTGTGCCGAATTTCCTGTTATATCATTAAGTAACTGCATACTTGAAACAAGATTTACAATATCTTGTTCACTTGTTCCAATGAGTGAATAAGATGATAAAATAGCTGCTCCATGTTGGGCTATATCAGAGGCAATAAAAGAGCCCTCCCATAGTTGTACCATCTGCATTAAAACCTCTCATTGCCTTGCCCATATTTAAAAGGTTGGCTTTTCCAAAATCAAAATCCCCAACTTTTTCCATAATTTGGTCAACCGCATCATAAAAACTATCAGGTGACATCTTTATATCACTCATCATCGAGGCATCAAAAATAGCTTTCTTAAAAGTTTGCATTTCTTTAGAGCTTTTACCTGCAACCGTACCAATTTTAACAAGGCGGTCTTCAAGCTCAATCATTTTATTAATGCTTGCACCAACACCAATTGAAACGCCTAAAGTTGTAAGTTTTCCAACAACACCAGAAAATGCTTTATCCACACCGCCTGCAACTTTTTTCATCTTCTCACCAAAAGCAACACCTTCTTTTGTTGCTTTTCGCATTCCTTGCGAAAATGCATCTTTAAGTGTAAGGCGAATACCTGTTTGTATTTCTTTTGCCATTATTCAATTCCTCTCATTATTTTATAAATTTCTAGCGAGTTTTTATACCATATGCTAAACTCCTGCCATGTAAAATTCATAACAGTATCATAATAAAGAGAGGGATTAATCATCAAAAGTTCAGTAATAGCATAGCGTACAGATTGTACAAATTCATTAAAACTTATAGCGTTTCCTGTGGGCTTTTTTTTTCCTCATCATCGATTGTGGTAAAAATGCTAAAAAGCTTACCCATCATAGCCTCAACATGAATCCAGTCTT
>JBOFSR010000008.1:0-1090 GCA_051651645.1 Treponemataceae bacterium
GGGCTTTCGTACCGTTCGCATAAAGGCGACAAAGAGTTAATCGTTACAGGAGTTGGAACGCTCAATGATGAAACAAGTATAACTGTGCGTAATCATGTGTATGATGTGCCCGTAACAGAAATTGCAGAGGATGCTTTTAAGGGAAACCAAACATTAGAGAGCATTCATATTGGAAAAGACATAAAAAAAATAGGTGCTTCTGCTTTTGAGGGGAATATAAATCTTTCTCATGTGTATATTGACAGTTCTTCTGTTGCAAATTTTACAAACAATGATGCCAACTTATTGAGTGCGGCACAAACAGTATATGTAGAGAAAAGTATTGCACTCAGTGATGAAAGCTATATTGCAAAAAACTTCCCATGTAAAGGTGAGATAGTTGATAATTACGTGCCGTATAGTAGACTTGATGGAATCGACGTTGATGCTTTTTATGAAGTTGCTGTTGGACAGTCTGTTGAAGTAACGATAGCAACGGTGCCTGCGGGAAAAGAAGAGGGCGTTAGTTTTGAGGTAGTTGGCAACAAAATAATTGAAGTTACACGAACTGAAAAGAATAAATTTTTGGTTGAGGGTTTTAGTGCAGGAAATCCAAAGATTCGCTTTACTTTTGGAAACGTTAGTCAGTCGACAGAAGTACGAGTTGTGGGACTTTCGTATAGTGATCACCTTGGAGCAAGAGAGCTCAGTGTTACAGGAATCGGAACGCTTACCAATGAAGCAAATCTTATCATGCTTGATGAAGTGCATGGCATTCCTGTAACGGCAATTGCGAATGAAGCGTTTAAAGGCAATCAAACCATAGCGAGCGTTTATATTGGCAAAAATATTAAGTCAATAGGATTGTCTGCTTTTGAAAATAACACAAGCCTTGTTGATGTATATATCGACAGTACAGATATTACAAACCGTACAGATAATGATGCACACTTATTGAGTGCATCACAAACGGTGTATGTAGAGAAAAATATAACGGTTAGCAATGAAAGCTATATTGCGAAAAACTTTCCGTCTAAATTGCCCTCAAGTGGAAATTATATTCCGTATGGTAGGGTGACTGGCATTGAAGTTAATGAGTTTTATGAGGCGA
>JBOFSR010000009.1:0-4364 GCA_051651645.1 Treponemataceae bacterium
GCGCCTCTTTAAAAATCCAAGATGGATGCAACAGTGATTGCTCTTATTGCAGAATTCACCTTGCACGCGGAAAAGCTATTTCATTGCCCGTACAAGAAGTCTTAAATCGAGTGCTGTTACTTGAAAGCAAAGGCCATGCAGAAGTTGTTTTAGTTGGAGTAAATCTTTCTCAATACGCAGGAACGTTTGAGCACTCACCGCAGACAAATGAAGCACATGTATATAATTTTTCAAAGCTATTACAGTTTTTATTGGAAAATACCAAAAGCATTGCATTTCGCATTTCAAGCCTCTACCCACAACAAATTACCGATGAATTTTGCTCCGTAATAACGAACAATCGCATTCGCCCCCACTTCCACCTATCGGTGCAATCAGGAAGTGATCAAATTTTACAAAAAATGAATCGAAACTATTCAAGGGACGATATCACTGATGCAGTAAAAAAACTCCGCAAAGCAAAAAACAATCCATTTATTGCCTGCGATATTATAGTTGGCTTTCCAAGTGAAACAGAGTCTGATTTTGAAAAAACTCTTGCATTATGCTCACAGTGCAATTTTTCATGGATTCACGCTTTTTCTTTTTCAGCAAGACCCGATACTCAGGCATTTTTACTTGAAAATCAAATATCGCCAGCCATAAAACAACAAAGAATGAAAAAAATTCTTGCCCTTGCTTGTATCCAAAAAACAATGTATTGTAAGGAATGGAGTGGAAAAAAATTGCGGGCAATTATTGAAAAAGGGCGAACAAATATAATACGAGCCGTAACTGAAAATTTTTTGCACATTGAAATTATTGGAAAAACAAGTACAATGCAGGAACTTGCAGGGAAAGAAGTGTGCATAAAAATTGAGAAAATCAATGAACTTACAGGAAAAGACGGAGAAATTGAAGCAAAAGCTATTTTTTGTTAAAAAAAAACCGATATACAAAGTACTTATTTTTAATAAATAAACAACAAATACCTATTTTAATATTCCAAAGGAGAGTAATGGCAATGAAAAAAAGTTTTTTTTTAATACTCCTTATGAGCATCATATTTCTATTTTCTTCATGTGCTGATTTTTTTGGAGTCTTTACAACGCCACTACTTGAGTCATCAGAACGGCTAGAACTCTATGAAACAATGGGTTACCTTGAGTTAGTGCAAGAACTAAAAACCGTTGCAGGCCAAAGAAGCGATGCTCGCAAAAAAATTATGGAATTATTGCCCGTACGATCTGCCTACGGAGATTTGTTGCTCACCCTGCCTATTGAAGACCGCTCCCTTGTCTTACAAACCTTTGCTGGTACAGCCTTTGAATTAAGTACCGTTGCTGCAGCCTATAAGGATATGCTAAGCCAAGATCAAATAGAAATTGTTTTAATGAAACTTTTTGATCCCCTCATAGGCTCTACTCTCGACATTGAAATGATTTTAAAGCTACTTTCAGATGAATTGACGCAGCTTACAGCAGAATTACAAGGCTTGTATCTTTCAAACTTTGCTTGCATTAGCATTATTCTTGTTCAAACCTCAAATCCTGCATATTCCTATACAGAGTTACTCAATGCCTTTTTAGAGGAGTTGCAAGACTCAGATAAGGATACCGCTGGTGCTAAAAAAGTTGTTGATAGCCTCAAGAGGAACAACTTCATAAATATACAATCAACTGATTATGATTTCTTAGTTGAGCTGATTACAACCTTAAGAGCGGTAGATAGTAACATGCGCCCTGAAATTCATTCTATGATGGTTGCTGGTAGCTATGTAATGACTTGGTTACAACGATTTTACCAATTAATAACTGGGAGCTGATTAGTTTAAATGAAAAAAAAGATTTTAGCACAAATATCTTTCTCATTATTTTTTTCATTCATTTTCTCACTCGATTACCATCCTCGCGTCCCAACGATTATTGTGCCAAATACAGATGGACTAGGTGGCTTATATGTAACTGATAATAAAACGCCGTACATCATAACAGGAAATATTGCAGTCACTCCTCAATTTGAAAAAACCTTTATTTGGCCAGGAGTTTCGCTTCATGCATCAGGGCAAATCACAGATATTTTGAAGACAAGCTCAAACAGTGATACAACTGAAACTTTTTTGCAAGGTCTTATTGCATTAATAGAAAGAACAAACTCCCTTTTTGCAAGTGCTGATCTTGTGCTGCCATTAACCTTTGGAGGCATTCATCCTTTTGATTGGGGAACTATTAGTTGGGGGCTTTTTAATAGAGTGTATGCAGCGGCACTTGTTCCAAGCACAACCTTTTCAAATATCTATGCAGGCTTTGAGTTTATACCTCAAGTTGGATACTCGTATGCCATTGTAAACACTGATACGCAGATGTTTAGCATTGGCCTCAATATTAAATTTCTCCTTCAAGCAGAAGCATTTTTTCAAGGCATCCCAACAGATATATTATCCTACTATTTGGACATTCCTGCGTACTTTAACATAGGTGCAGGAGTTGATGTCGGATTATATTACAATATAAAAGACATTTTTTCGATTGGCTTAGTTGCAAAAAATATTATTTTTCCAACTATTTCATTTGAGTATCAAGTAAAAACCTTTTTGAAAGGTGCCCCAAAAAACACTTTTATCAATTTTTTACCCATGAACCTAACTCTTGGAGTCGGTTTTAATATTCCAACAGAATGGGCGAAGGGCATTATGTCTGCTTGGCGATTGATGATAGATTATGAAAATATCATAACTCAAAAAACTGATGGATCGAGAAAAATAATTACACCATTTACATACAAAAAAGATTTAAATATTCGCCACCCATTGCTCAACCTTCGTGCTGGCATGGAATTTGAGCTTTATAACGTTATTGTCATTAAAGTTGGCCTGCGAGATTTATACCTTTCTGGGGGATTAGGATTCAAATTAGATCCTGTTATCTTTGACATTGCTTTTTATGGCACAGAAGAATCAAATGAAATCGGATCAAATCCCCAATTTAACTTTTCACTCGGTATCTCTTTTAAATTCTAATAGTCTAAATCAAATCAAAGGACTTGCCATTTTTCAAAAAAACCACTATTTTTATAGTATCAATTTATATTTTTAGGAAGTTGTGCGGTATGCTTAATTTCCTTGCAAGTTTGATTCCAAACTTGATAGATACTTACTTTTTTTATAGAGGAAAAAATGGCTAAAGAATTGTTATTTAATGAAGAAGCTCGCAAAAAATTATTAAGCGGCGTGGAGCAAATTTCACGAGCAGTAAAAGTTACGCTTGGCCCTAAAGGACGCAATGTTCTTTTAGACAAAAAATTCGGTGCTCCTACAGTAACAAAGGACGGCGTGTCCGTTGCAAAAGAAATTGAGTTACAAGATGCATTTGAAAACATGGGTGCTCAATTATTAAAAGAAGTTGCAACAAAAACAAATGACGTTGCAGGAGACGGAACTACAACCGCAACAGTACTTGCATATTCATTAGTGCGTGAGGGATTAAAAGCCGTTGCTGCAGGAATGACTCCAATTGAGTTAAAACGCGGAATGGATAAAGCAACAGTAATTGCAGTTGAAGAAATCAAAAAGAATTCAAAGAAAATTAACGGATCAGCGGAAGAAGTTTCTCACGTTGCATCAGTTTCTGCAAATAATGATATAGAAATTGGTAAAATCCTTGCTGAAGCAATCGAAAAAGTTGGAAAAGACGGTGTTATTACCGTTGAAGAATCAAAAACAATGGATACAACAACTGATTTTGTTGAAGGTATGCAGTTTGATCGCGGTTATATTTCTCCGTATTTTGTAACTGACCGAGAAAGAATGGAAACTGTTTTTAATGACTGCTTTATTTTAATTCATGATAAAAAGATTTCTAACATGAAAGATTTACTCCCTTTACTGGAAAAAATTGCTCAAACGGGCAAACAACTTTTAATCATCTGTGAAGACATGGACGGAGAGGCTCTTGCAACATTAATTGTAAACTCACTTCGCGGAACTTTAAAAACATGTGCCGTTAAAGCTCCAGGATTTGGCGATCGACGAAAAGCAATGCTTGAAGACATCGCAATCCTTACAGGCGGAACCGTTATTACTGAGGATTTAGGATTCAAGCTTGAAAATACTGAGCTTACACAATTAGGAACAGCAAAAAGCGTTATTATTGATAAAGACAATACAACGATTGTTGACGGAGCAGGAAAAGACAAAGAAATTAAAGATAGAATTTCTGAAATCCGTGCACAAATTGAAACAAGTAGTAGCGACTATGACAAAGAAAAACTCAATGAAAGACTTGCAAAACTTGCAGGTGGCGTTGCTGTTATTAATATTGGTGCTGTAACTGAAGTTGAAATGAAAGAAAAGAAACACCGTGTTGAAGATGCTCTTTCTGCAACTC
>JBOFSR010000010.1:0-19893 GCA_051651645.1 Treponemataceae bacterium
GGTTACCAAAATTGAAACAGCAGGGGATGAGGAAAACAGACTTGTCGGATCAATTCGCTCAACACGAGGATTTGAAATTCAAAACATGCTAAACTCTTGTGGCGATTTATTCTTGAATTATGGCGGGCATGCCTTTGCAGGCGGGTTTAGCCTCCAAGAAAGCAATTTTGTTGAGTTTGAAAATCGTATAAAAAAATATGTGCCATTTATTGAATTTTCAGAAACGACCGAACAGATTTTTACAATCGATGCTGAGCTTCCTCATACCTATTTTACGCCAGAAATTGCAGAACTTATTGATAGTCTTGAACCGTATGGCGAGGCAAATAAACCGCTTGTTTTTTTATTAAAAAAAGCCAAAGTATTTTCAGCCGAAATTGTTGGCAAAATTGAAGCAAAGCACTTAAAACTCACATTGAGTATAGGAAAATACAAATGGCCTGCCCTTTTTTGGAATGCCTCCGAGCGATATAAACGCGATTTTGAAACAGGAGACTTCGTGGATATAGTTTTTCAAGTCAATAAAAATACATTTAATGGAACCGAGACAAGCCAAATCATTATTAGCGATTTAGCAAAAAGCGATAATTCTGCCTAACAAATAATTTTTACAATGATTGAAATGTGCATTTTAAATGATCTTTTCACAAGACCTATCATTCAGTAAAATAATGATTTAGACTTTATCAAGAATCTCTGAAATATACGCGTACTGTGGCTGAGAAAAAAAATACGACCGTGCAAAAACAAGACAACAAGAAAGTGTAAAAAAACTGAGCACCCCACATACTCGCCACACCTCTGGCACAGTCTGATTTGCGTACAGTTTTACATACAGTGAATTTGCTACAAAATAGCCAATCACAGCCATTGTAATAGGAAAAAAGAGACTCACAATAGCTTGAAAAGATTTTACGGCCGTTGAAGATTTTAAATTAACGACATCCCCAATGCAAAGCGGAAGCTGTAATGAATTTTTTACCCAAAAAGGTTTGCCTTGCTTTGCACAAGAAGAATCATTGCAGCTCAAACAAGCATCACTAATCAAGGGTAAAACCAGAACTTTTTTGTTTTCAATTTTTATAACTTTTGTTTTCTCACTCATACTTTAATCACTTTTTAAAGAACGCTTTATACGCACAATTGAATCAGCAAAGCCTTTCTGATTAATTGAAACACAAACGCCTTGCAACTCAATTTCACTTTTTTCCTCAATTTCAAGCTCTTTTGTCCACAGAGGAATACCGCTTAAAAACTCAGAAATCTTTGGTAGGGGATCAAGACCTGCAACGGCATGAACAAAGCCCGTTCGACCTGCGTCGGTAATTGTTGCACTTCCCCCATCCAAAATACATTCATCAGCAGTTTGAACTCTTCCATGAGATCCAATCACCGCAGAAACTTTTCCATCAGCAAAAAAAGAAAAAGATTTTTTCTCTGCAGTCGCTCCTGCATGAAAATCAATGATGATATTATTGGTTTCTTTTTTAATTTTGTCAACTAAGTATCGAAGAGACTCAAAAGGATTTTCTCCATGAACTCGTGTAAAATGCGAAAATCCTATAAGTGAAACAACGGCAAGTTTTTTCTCTCCCTTTCCGATAATCCGCCAGCCACGACCAGGACTTTCACAAATATAATTTGCTGGGCGTAAAACGCTTGGCATCTGTGCCAAATCATTTGTTAGATCTCGTTTATAAAAAATAAAATCGCCGCCAGTGATGATATCAACGCCGAGTTTTCGTAAATACGCTGCATGATTTTTGCCAAGCCCTGCACCATTTGTAGCACCGTCAGCATTTGCAATCACATAATCAATTTTGAATTCTTGCTTCAAAGAAGGAAGCATTTTTTTTACACATTGAATGCCTGCTTTTCCCACTAACTCTGCGATGTATAATACATTCATGCAATTAATTTTTTTCAGACAAAGGCTGATAAATTGTCTTGCCAATCAAACTAAGTCGCCCATCAACAAAAGCAAGATTGCCTAAAACCTGCAAAGAGCGAGCCGTATCAATGGTGACAGGCTGATTAAAAAAAAGCGGAATAATACCATCAATGCGATTTTCAGTATCATAGCCGATAACAAAATCACACGTAAATGTTGTTTCATCAGTAACAATATTTGCAACGCGACCACGCCAAACTACCCAGCAGCCAGCATAAAAAAGTGGATTTTTCATCACTTGTTGATAAGAAAAGTTTTCTTTTTCATCACTTTGAAGCGTTTCAAAAGTTGGAGGGCTAAGAAAATCCTTTAAAAGCGTTGCTTTTTGCTTAATTTGCGAAATTGCATTTGAATTCAAAATACGATTAATTTCAACTAAAGCCGAATTATCACGATATTGCTGAAAAAAAGTTTGTGCTTGTAAGTATGACTTATTCACCTCATCAGCAGAAAGCAAGAGATTATATGTTTCAATAGAAAGATCTGCAACAACAGGCTTTGTTTTTTCATCAGTTGAAAGTACGATTTTACTTAAATCAGCACGATCAGCGGTTTGCGGTTTTGTCTTTGGAAGAAGAGCGATAACGGATCCTGCAACTATAAGAAAAGCAAGAATAACAAAGGGGAAAACAGGAATATAAACGCCAGTTGGCGGATAAAATTGCTTTATTTTTTCTTTTTGAATCCAGCTTTCAAGCGTTTGATCATCGCCATGCTTTCTAATAAACTGCATCGCTTTTTTTGCAATCTTATTTTTAGGATCATACTCAAGCGTTTCAAGATAAAACTCAACTGCCTGACCTGTATCGCCTTTTCGCAAAAATAAAGCTGCCTGTGCCAATAAAAGCTTTGGATCTCGCAAACGGATTTGCCTGCCCCGCTGCAAGTACGATTGAGTTCCGCCTAAATCGCCCATGTACATGCAAGAAACGGCAAGCAGATAAAAATATTCAGCAGAATCGCGAAAATCAATAATTTTAGGCTCCAGCATAGAAAGCACTGCAGAGAATTTTTTTTGAGTAAAAAGTTTGTGTGCTTTTTGAAGAACATTATTAGACATTTAAATTATTTCTCCTTGCTATTATGCAATATGTGATTTGACATATTCTTTTCGACGCTTACCATCAAAGAAAAACAAATCTTGTTTTCTATCAAGGTGCAGTGCCATCAATTTTTTTGCCGAAAACTGTTTTTTAACGGCACTCGTTTTAAGTAACTGCTTACTATGAAAACTTGCTATAAAAGGGACAATATCATTCTCAAGGAACGCCCTTCCAAGCATTGCATTACTTAAATCTGTTGCCGCGTCTGCACCGTCTTTTGCCGTTGTAATATAGTATGAAAAGATTTTTTCTCCCTGTGGATCAAGGCGAAAATCCTCCCACGTAATGCCAACGGCGGAATTCCCAATTGCCGTAAAACTCGAAAACTTTTTTCCATAGCTAATTCTAGGATTCCAGTCATTTGCAAAAATTGTAGATCGTGCGGCAACATCAACTCGCACTGGTGGTGTAACATCTAAATCAGTCAAAATAAATTTCATTGAAGTTTTTTTGTCACTTGACTCAAGCCACCGTATCTCCTCCATATCGAGGAATTGCATTTCTTGATTAACCCGAGAATGTGCAACGGTTGAAAAATGCCAATCCCGTTTTTCACCAAGATACGTATCAAAAACGCCCTTAAATCCAAAATTCTCATCGCTAGAACCTAAATTAGTTATGGTTATTTCCATTCGCACCGTATCTTGTAAAATATCAGCAATCGACGAAAAAAACAAGAAGTCAATCAGTACCGAGGCAACATTTTCTATCATATACGTGATACTAATTCCAAATAACGTCTCTTCAGCGGTAACCGTCAATCCCCTTGAAGGACTGAGCATATATATTCTATCACGTATTCGCAATAAATACTTGCTTAACTCATGTTTATTTGCTTCAGAAAAAATGGGAACTTCTTGCAAGGATTGCTCAACATCAGGATCATTTGTGTAAAGCAAAATCGCTCCATTTTGTTCATCTAAAACAAGTTTAACAGCACCACGAACAATACCAAGTTTAATTGCAAAAAGATTTCCTAAAATCATAGAAAAAAATAAAAAGCTAAGAAAAATCTTTTTCACAAAACCTCCACGCTACATTATCGGTAAACTACTTACAAGTAATTAGAAAAATATACAAAACTCAACAAGAATGAGCGACTCCGTGCGACAGCTCAAATTTTTATACAGTCAAGTTTGTTAGAAAAAAATGCCGAGCCTGAAACAATAACATCAGCTCCCGCCTCAATAACAGAATGGATAGTCGTATTATTAATGCCCCCATCAACGGAAATTTTATATTCGAAACCATTTTTTTCAGCCATTTTTTTCAAGTCTTTTATTTTTTCAAGGGAGGATGGAATAAATTGTTGCCCGCCAAACCCTGGATTTACCGACATTACAAGAACAAGGTCAACAAAGGGCAAAATATCTTTCAAAAAAGAAACGGGTGTTGACGGCACAATACTGATTCCAGCTTTTTTTCCCAATGAATGAATTTGCTCAATTAGTCGATGGTGATGAATGGTATTTTCGTAGTGAAAAGTGATGCTATCCGCGCCTGCATCAGCAAAACTTTTGAAGTGATTTTGAGGTTCATGGATCATCAAATGCACATCAAAAAAAAGATTTGTCAAAGGACGAATCGCCTCAACAATCATTGAACCAAACGATATATTCGGCACAAAAAAACCGTCCATAATATCAATATGCACCCACTGTGCAGAGGATTCATTAATAAAACTAACGGATTTTGCAAGGTGAGTAAAATCTGCGGCTAAAATTGACGGTGCTAAAATTGTTTGAGACATATACTCATACTATAGAAAAAAGTTTTCTTTGTAAACAAAAACGACACTTTTTAAGCTTAATAATAGTTTTCATAGTAGAACCAACACAAACAAAAAGCAAAAATCCAATGACGTATTTTTGCAATTTTTGAGAAGCTCAATTTGAAATCTTTTAGGCTATCCTCCTCTAGCAAAAAAAAAAAAAAATATGCTAAAATCGTTTTCATAAATAAACATTAAGTGAGGAACATATGATTAGAGGTGGCGATATTGCAAAAGGCACAGTTCTTTTAATAAAAAACTCTCCCTATCTTGTTACAGAAAGAGAATTTGTAAATCCTGGTAAGGGCTCCGCCTTTGCTCGCGTAAAAATGAAAAATCTAAAAGACGGAACGGTTTTAACGCAAACCATTAAAACGCCTGATACGGTTGAGGATGCAACGGTTGATACGCATGATGGGCAATATCAATATTCTGACGGAGAAAATCATGTTTTTATGGACATTGCCTCTTTTGAAACAATCACGGTTCCAGAGGATTTGAACGAAAATCTAAAATATTACCTGAAAGAAGGCGAAACATATCCCATTTTGATTTGGGAAGAGAATGCAATTGACGTAAAAGTGCCACTTAAAATGGTTTTTACCGTCGCAGAAAGCGAAAATTACATAAAAGGGGATACCGTCTCTGGTGCGACAAAACCTGTTGTTACCGAAACAGGCCTAACGGTGCGTGTGCCACTTTTTATAAAACAAGATGAGAAAATTTTAGTAAACACCGAATCAAATGAATACGTTGAGCGCGTAAACTCATAATTGCGTGCGTAATTTTTTCAAAAAATGCAATAATTCTGAAATGTCACAAAAAGAGCTTTTGCAAGAAAATTACAGACAAGTGATTATGCATAGAAATATTTGTGCCATTGCCTTTGTTTTTATTGGCTACAGTGCGTGGGATGAAACCCAAAAAGCAAATCCGCCATGGTGGTTTTATCTTTGCATGAGTATTATTTTGTTTGCCTTTGTTGCAACAGGACTTATGCAGCATTTGCAAGCAAAAAAAATTGAAGAAGAAATTGCAAATCTTAAAAATACTGAAAGCGAAACAGATAATTAATTTTTAAACAACATACCATTTATAAGGAAAAGTGATGAATTTTATTTTTTTAGGCCCTCCTGGTGCAGGAAAAGGAACTCTTGCTGCAAAAATCGCAGTTGAGTATGCAATTCCGCACATTTCAACAGGCGATATTTTTAGAAAAGCAATTAAAGATCAAACCCCGCTTGGCATACAAGTTAAGGCGATTATTGACTCAGGATCTTTGGTAAGTGACGATATTACAACGGCTTTAGTAAAAGACAGACTTGAACAAAGAGATGCTAAAAACGGATATATTCTTGATGGCTTTCCGCGAACAAAACCGCAAGCCCAAGCATTAGAAGAATTTGCCAAAATTGATTGTGCCGTAAACTTTGAAATCTCAAATGAAGCCGTTGTCGAAAGACTTTCTGGCCGCCGAGTTTGTAAATCATGCGGGCAAAATTTTCATGTAACGTTTTTGCCACCGCAAAAAGAAGGCTTTTGTGATGCCTGTGCAGGCGAGCTCTTTACACGAGATGATGACAAAGCACAAGCCATTATGCACCGCCTCGATGTTTACCGCGAGCAAACGCAACCCCTAATTGAGTTTTATCAAAATAAAAATCTTCTGGTAAATATTGATGCAAAACCTGCAACAAACGTTATTTTAAAAGAGTTTAAAGCAAAATTTCCTGCAAAATAAAGTAAATAGAAAGAGTCAAAGTTTTTTGCAACAGGGCTTAAATCTAACGTTGGCTCAATCGCTGAATTGCAAAATGCAACAAACTGCTTATTCTTTTACAATGAGTAATTTGTTTGCTTGATACTGCGGAATAAACCGTTTTTGCGTGCCACCTTCAAAAGCAACGCTAATAATAAGCTCATCTTCTTCATACGCGGATTTTGCAATGACACCATACCCCAAGTCATCATGAAAAACTTGGACGCCGACTTTCCATCGCTGTGCAAGCGGGTCATTTTTGTTGTTCACCGAGGGAATCACGCCATTAGTGCCTCTATACGCTCTCCCAAATGAAGCAGGTTTTTTGCCCAAAACATCCAGCTTATGTACTTCAATTTCTGATAAAAAAGGACTTGGCTCAACAAAAGCTGTTTTTCCATAAAGTCGCCTCATGGCACACGTGGTAAGATACAACTCGTCTTTTGCCCGAGTAATACCGACATAGAAAAGCCGCCGCTCCTCTTCAAGCTCATCAAGAGTTTTATCTTGGCGAGGAAAAATCCCTTTTTCAATTCCTGTGATAATAACGCGAGGAAACTCTAATCCCTTGGTGTTATGCAAAGTTATGAGCGTTACGGCATCAATATTGTCGTCCTCTTCAGCTGCAGCTCGATCAAGTTCAATGTGATCTAAAAACTGCAAAAGCCCCTCAAGCGTTTTTGGGTAGAGTGTGGCACTGTTTGCAAGCTCTTGCAAGTTAGTAACACGCTGAGTGCCTGCAATTTCATCCTGAGCTTGATGATAATCACTAAGCCCCGTTTTTTTTATCACGCTCTCTATAAAAGAAGAAAGGGAATGCTCTGGAGCTTGCTTTGAAATCTCCGTTTGATTGAGGGCATCAGAAGCAATATTTTCAATGCTATAGCCATCCTGTTTTTGCTGGCTCCTATCGTGAGCAAACTCATCCACAAGCGTTTCAAAAATATGTATAAAATCACTTACTCCCTGCTGCGTTTTTTTGCTCAACTTTGGCATTGCCTTCTTACACGCAAAAAGCAAGCCCTTTTCGTGCTTTTCACTAATAGAGGCATTGCTATCAAACAAAACGTCAGAATCCGCAGACTCTTGCAAAGGCTGTAGCGATTGCCTGCTTTGCTCAATTATTTTTTCTTGGCTCACAGCCCCAATACCACGAGCAGGCTTATTAATTATGCGAGAAAAATTTATTTCATCCCGAGGATTTGCAATAACCGCAAGATACGCTAAGGCATCTTTTATTTCTTCACGATTGTAGAACTTCAGAGAGCCGACAACCTTATACGGAATCTTTCTTTGCAAAAACTCTGTTTCAAAGCCAAGTGATTGTGCATTAGTACGATACAAAATTGCCCAATCGCTATAGGGGCATCCTTTTTTATAGGCTGATTTAATTAAATCCGCACAAAATGCAGTTTCTTCATCTTGATTTGCAAGAAAAACCAACGTTGGAATTTTTCCCTTGCCACGCACAGCCTGCAAATTTTTACCAAGCCTGCCTGTATTGCACTCCACAACTTGCCCTGCCGTATTGAGAATAGGCTCAACTGAACGATAATTTTTTTCAAGGCGTATGATTTTTGTACCCTCAAAATGATTTTGAAAAGTCAAAATGTTCTTTACCTCAGCCCCGCGAAAACGATAAATTGACTGATCATCATCGCCAACAACGCAAATATAGGTATCTTTTCCCGTAAGTGCTTGCAGTAAAGAAAATTGTGCAACATTTGAATCTTGGTACTCATCTACTAGAATAACCTTAAATCGGCTTTGCACTCGCTGTTGCAACTCAGCATTACTTTGCAAAATCTGTAAGGGCAACAAAATTAAATCCCCAAAATCCACATTACCCGTTTCACGCAAGCGAGTTTGGTACTGTGCATAAATTTCTTGAAAACAAGGATCGCTATCAACAAGAGATAAGTCATCATCAGGCGTCAAGCAGTAATCCTTTGCCCGTGCTATTTTATGGGCAGCCTTGGCAGCCTCAACACGAGTGAGCTGCTTAACCGCCTTAGAAATAATAGAAATTGAATCATCATCGTCATAAACCGTAAAATTAGGGGAAATATCGACAAGGGAAGCGTAAACACGCAAAAACCACGAGCCAAATGAGTGAAAGGTGCGAATTTGTACAAACTGGCAGCGCTCATCAAGACGATACGAACGCTCTTGCATTTCTTTTGCCGCTTTTTTTGTAAATGTTACAGCAAGAATCGAGCGTGGATCAACGCCTCGTTCAATGAGATACGCAATTTTTGTTGTGATCACGCGCGTCTTTCCAGACCCAGCACCAGCTAAAATCAGTAATGGCGAATTTGCATGCTTTACCGCTTCAAGCTGCTCAGGATTGAGAATATCTAAATAAGAAGGATTACTCATACGCCAAGTATAACTTTTTTTTTCAAGCTAATCAACGCATGATCCATAACGTGTTTAGTGTGCCGTGTGCAATCGGCTACAAGTAAATCAAGTGCATCTCTTCTTGTCCAAAAGTGAATTTTACGCTACAATTATTATACGAACAAAAAGGATTCACGATGAAAGAAAAAATACTCGTTTTAGATTTTGGTAGTCAATACGCACATTTAATTGCAAAACGCTTTCGCTCACTGGGATTTTACTCAGAAATAGCGTTGCCATCGGTTACAATCAGCCAGCAAGAAGCCGTGCAAATAAAGGGCATCGTTCTTTCTGGCGGCCCTTCATCCGTCTATGAAAAAAATATTCCATCTTTTAATAAAGACATTCTCAACCTCAACATTCCGATTTTGGGATTGTGCTATGGGCATCAACTTTTAAGCTCACTTTCAGGCGGCACCGTTGAAAAAGCAGCTGTGGGCGAGTTTGGCATTGCGCAGCTAAAAAAAACAGCCGTTAATTCTCCACTTTTTGAGGGAATTTCTTTTCCTATGCAAGTGTGGATGAGTCATCAAGATGAAATTACTCGTTTGCCAAAAGACTTTGAAGTGATCGCCTTGACAAAGGATTGCCAATTTGCTGCAGTGCAGAATCTTGCAAAAAAACAATTTTCGCTGCAGTGCCATATTGAAGTAAAAGACACTCCACTTGGAAACTGTATTTTCGAAAACTTCGCCGTTTTTTGTTCTATGCAAAAAAATTGGGATCAAAACCATGTGCTACAAGCAATTGAAGCGGACATAAAAAAAACAGCAGAAAATAAAAAAGTCCTTCTTTTTTTATCTGGTGGAGTTGACTCGTCCGTTGCCTTTGCTCTTTTGAATAAGGCACTCGGAAAAGAACGTGTGCTGGGGCTTCATATTGACAACGGTTTTATGCGGAAAAATGAGTCAGCAAGCATTGAGCAGCGATATAAATCCTTTGGGTTTGATAATTTTATTGTTGAAGATGCGAGCGTTCAATTTTTAAAAGCGATTGAGGGGATGACCGATCCACAAAAAAAACGCCATGCAATTGGCGAAACATTTATTCACGTGCGAGACGCCGTTGTTGCCAAGCTCAATTTGAATGAAAGCGACTGGCTTTTAGCACAAGGCACACTGTATCCCGATATTATTGAATCAGGCGGAACCAAAAATGCCCATGTCATCAAAACGCATCATAATCGAGTTGAGGGAATTCAAAAATTAATCGAAAAAGGACTTATCATTGAGCCACTCAAGGATTTATACAAGGATGAAGTGCGACTAATAGGAAGTGCAATCGGGCTTTCTGATGAGCTTGTTAATCGCCATCCGTTTCCAGGCCCAGGGCTTGCTATAAATGTGCTATGCTCCAATGGTAAATATGACCACAGTGAATGGGAGGAGGCAAGAAATGCTCTTGAAACTTTTTTACAAAGCGATGATAGCTCTCAAATATTGAAAAATCAGTTGATTAAAGGATCGGTTTTGCCTGTAAAATCTGTTGGTGTACAAGGAGATTTTAGAACATATTGCTATCCTGGTGTTTTGCATTTTGAAAAATCCCTTTCTCTGTTACCTCAGTGGAATGATTTAGAACAAATTTCTTCAGCTATAACGAACAAAGTTAAACTGGTAAATCGGACAATTCTTGCACTGTACCAAAAAGAGCATTGCACGTTGCAAGAAAACTATTGCACAAAAGAACGACTTGACCAAACACGAGAAGTTGATTGTATTGTTCTTGATGAGTTAAGAAAGTCCCAATGGTACCAAAAAGTTTTTCAACACTTGACGATTAATTTGCCCTATTCAACAACAAAAAGTCATTGCAGTATTGTATTACGTCCTGTGGTTTCAGAAGATGTAATGACCGCACGCTTTGCTCCACTCGACAGGCAAGTATTGCAAGTGATTGTTGAACGCATACAACAACTGGACTTTGTCGATGCAATCTTCTACGATATTTCAAATAAGCCCCCTGCAACATTTGGCTGGGAGTAATTTGCTAAAAAAAAACCGCCTTAAAACAATGCTCGTTGAAAGCATTTTTAAAGCGGTTTCTTTATATTACATAAGTATAGTACAAAAACTCTATTTTTCCCACAGGATTTCAGGGTAATACGAGCTTTCAATTTTCTTTGCAATTTCAGCTTTTACTAATTCGCGGTCTTCTGGGTACGTCATACCAAACCAGCGTTCTTTTGAAGTAAAAACCTTGATTTTTCCTTTTCCATTTGTAACAACTTGACTTGCACCGTTTGGTAAAAGGCTTTCGGCTTTTTCACTCGATGCATTTTTTGTAATAAAATCATTCCAGTACGCATCAAAGGTTTCAAAAATATGCGGAGTAAAGCCAAAAAAGTTCATTGAGACCGTTTCTTTTCCTGTAAGCTCAACCGTGCCTGTTTCAAGCTCGCTCATAATTTTACTGCCCTCATAACCAATTTTTGTATTTTCAGTCATGGAAACAAGAAAATCGTCCTTAACCTCACAAATTCCACGAGAAACCGTTCCATTCAAACTCATTGTATTATCAAGCTGGTATCCAATCATTGCATGCAGCGTATCAGTATTTTGCAACCCCGATAGATGACTCCCCATGGTTTGAAAACCGTCTCTGCCATAATAATCGTCCGCATTGATTACCGCAAACGGCTCATTAATCGCTTGCTTTGCACAAAGAACGGCATGAATTGTTCCCCACGGCTTTTTACGATTTTTTGACTGACTGAGCTGATCCGCAGTTAAAAGCGAATCAAGACTTTGAAATACATAGTCTGCATTAAAGTTTCTGGCAACCCGATCAAAAAGTCGCTCTCGAAAATCCTTTTCTATGTCTTTTCTAATAATATAGACAACTTTTCCAAAACCGCTTTTTTTTGCATCAAAGGTTGCATAATCAAGCAAAGTTTCGTTGTGTTTGCCTACCGCATCAATTTGTTTTACGCCACCATAACGACTGCCCATACCTGCCGCAAGAACCAAAAGTGTTGGCTTCATCATTTTCCCTCCATTTGTATAAAATACAATTTTTTCTTTTACCCAAACTATCATATTGAATGAAGAAAATCAATTGCATTTTTCAAAAAGCTACAATTTAGCATGCGTAAAATAGGACTCCCCTATCTAATACTCGTAATTTTTTCCATAGTTGTATGTACACTTGCCATTTTTATTTTTTTATGATAAAATACATAGAACACTGTAAAATAAGCAAATCTCATTAAAGGTTTTGACTGAACATGCAGTGTACAAAAAGTTATTATTAAACAAAGTTGGAGGCAAAAATGAAAAGAATTGCAATTTTATTAGCAAGCGTTTTATTGCTTGCATGTATGAGCGTAAGTTGTGAGAACTTAGCTAACTTAATGGACGAAAAAATATATGTTAACGAAAGCCATGGTTTAATTACTTTAGATCCAGATTGGCAAAAAGGTTTTTTTGTGTTTGAAAACAAAAAAACCTTTGTACCTACTATTGGAAAATATGAAGACAACAATGGCACCGTAACTTTCTTTATTTATGAAAAAAACCTTGAGGTAGACGATAATGAGGATTTTGATTTTGACGATGATAGAGAGCCTATACTTGTTGCAACAGGCACTGGTACTTTGACCAGCGAGAATATTACAATAGCAGACGATATAAAAAGGACAGACGGAGACAAGGAAATTCTCATACCTGCAGGAATATACACAAAACTAAGCAATAAAACAGAAATAGACTTCAACTAAAACAGTGCAATTGCAAAAAAAGGGACTAGAATACATCTCGGTTCCCTTTTTCGCAGGGCATTATTAAAATAAACAAAGGATATACTAATGAAAAAGATTTTAATTATATTAGCAAGTACTTTATTACTTGCATGTATGAGCGTAAGTTGTGAAAATGCTGCTAATAGCAACCTAAACTTACAGGATGGTGATAAATATACTAATACGGATACTGGTGAGCTATTTACTTTTGATCCACTGGGTTCAAAAGGATGGTTTTACTTTAAACATGCAGCTATACTAGACCCAATTTGGGGAAAATATACGATTACAGAAACTACAGTAACTTTCACTATTTCTGATACAGAAAAGGAAATTGCTAGAGGTGAAGGCACCTTAGGCGATACAACTCTTATAATAACTAAGGCTGCGATATATACAAATAACGGTACGGATCATACCTTAATACCTGCAGGAGACTACACAAAAAAATAATACAGCAAACAACCCACAACCACAGTTACAAAAAAGAGAACTAGAATACATCTAGTCCCCTTTTTTTTAGCACCAGTTATTAAAAGAAGAAAGGACATACTAATGAAAAAAGTTTTAATTATACTATCAACTACGTTATTGCTTGCGTGTGTAAGCATAAGCTGTGAAAACCTACTTGGTGGCGATATTGAAATAAACATAGGTTCAAAGCCACATGACGTCGGAACTCCAATTGGTAAATCATTTTACGGTACTGTTGACGGTGGATATTTTTTCTTTGATGAGACGGAAGAAGGCGACTTTCGCTATAGGGAAAAAAAATCCGATATAGTAGTAGGAAAGTATTCTTGTAACAACAATCAATTGACTTTCGAATTATTATTTAGGGATATGAACCCTCGCTCAATTTATGTTAGAGATAAGGGATTCTTAAATGGTACAACACTTACAATTACTGAAGATATAATAGAGGGTCGTGTTTTACTAATACCTGCAGGAACCTACGAAAAGCAAGAATAACACAGACAACCCACAAAAAAGGAGGCTAGAATATATCTAGTCTCCTTTTTTATTCACGCACGAATGCACTCTCTTGTTAAACATGAAAGTATCGCTGACTTTTACTGTGACTCTGTTTTATACAGCACACAAGTTCTCAATCGCTCATTGTTTGTCAGCAAAGAATGCTCAAATTCGTATTGCTTTTTCATCCCTATTTTTCTCATGATGTGCTCTGACTTTGTATTGATTTTAGGTGTAATTGAGTAAATACTTTCAAGCTTTAAGTCATTCAATGCATACTCAAGGCATTTTTTTGCGCCCTCTGACGCAAAGCCCTTATTCCACTCACTCCTTTTTATCCTCCAGCCAATGTCAATACAAGGAGTAAACTCCGCCTTGTACGTTTGCTGTGAAAGTCCAATAAAACCAATAAAGTCATTATCTACCAGTTTATCAACAGCAAAATAGCAAAACCCCGTATCTTCACACTGCTTTTTCATTCGCGTAACAAATGCAAGGGTTTGCTCCCTTGTCAAAACATCTGGAAAAAACGCCATGACTTCTTTGTCTGAATTTATTGCATGCAGTGTATCAATGTCCGCTAAAGTCCAGTTTCTAAAGCCGAGTCTTTCTGTTGTAAAGAGGTAGTTTTTCATGTTATTCATTTCTTAACCGTATTCAAAGGAACTTTAGGACACCAAGCACTCTTAGTAAACTCTAGGGTAGCGTAGAAACTTCATCGGTGGCTTCAAGCTTAAAAATAACGGGCCGTAATCCATCATTGCAACTACAAATCGCTACCCCAGGTTTTCTAATCCAGTCCCCGTAGTAAAACAAACCACTATCGGCACTGCCATGAGCGAGTGCGAATACATATTGATAAATAGCCTTCCATGCCTCATCACAAAACCCCTCAGGCTTTGCATAGTCAGCATAATACACATCATCTTTTTTATGAAAAGGGCATACCGACAAGTTTTCAACGCCATACTCATCGGAGAGCTCTTTATCAAATGTTGCTTTCAACACCGTTATTTTCACCTTTGTCATTCCCCTCTCCTTAAATTATTTGCGCTTAGATACTTATTAATACTTTCAGCTGCATGCCTACCCTCGCCCATTGCAAGAATAACCGTTGCCGCCCCCAGCACAATATCGCCACCAGCCCACACAGCAGGATAGCTTGTCTTACAGCCCTCTTGAACAACAATGTTGCCCCTCTTATTTACATCCAAGCCAGGAGTTGTTTGCGCCATCAAAGGGTTACTGCCATTTCCCAGAGCAACAATCACCGCATCGCACTCAACAAGATGCTCGCTACCCTTAATCGGAACAGGACTTTGCCGCCCCGACTCATCAGGCTCACCCAAATCATAGGACAAAACTTCCATGCCACACACCTTACCCTCTGGCGTTCCCAGCAAGCGAACAGGGTTCTCTAAAAACCGAAAAAAGACGCCTTCCTCTTCAGCATGAGCAATCTCCTCACGCCGAGCAGGCATTTGAGCACGTGTTCTGCGATATACAACCGTAACTTCCTCAGCACCCAAGCGATACGCCATTCGAGCAGCATCCATGGCAACATTTCCTGCCCCAATAACGGCAACGTGTTTTGCCTCATACAAGGGAGTATCCGACCTTCCTACTTGGTAGGCCTTCATCAAGTTTGCCCGTGTCAAATATTCATTAGCACTAAAAACACCCATGAGGTTTTCCCCCTCAATGCCCATAAACTTAGGAAGCCCCGCCCCCGTTCCAATAAACGCTGCATCAAAGCCCCTCTCTTCCAGCAATTGAGGCAGTGTCGAGGTTCGCCCTACTAAGAAGTTTGTTCTAAACTCAACGCCCATCTTTTTGAGCATGTCAGCCTCATCAGAAACAATCGTTTTAGGCAAGCGAAACTCAGGGATTCCATACACCAAAACGCCGCCCGTCTTATGGAAGGCTTCAAACACCGTTACCGAATGCCCCGCCCGTCTAACATCAGCTGCCACCGTCAACCCTGCAGGCCCTGAACCAATAACGGCAACCTTTTTGCCCGTATCCTTTGCAACACTAGGAATGCTCTGCTGTTTATTCTCCCGTTCCCAGTCAGCAACAAAGCGCTCAAGACGCCCAATAGCAACCGCCTTTTCAACATCCTTAAGGGCAAGCCCCACCGTACATTTTTCTTGACACTGCGTCTCTTGCGGACAAACACGCCCACAAATAGCAGGTAACAGATTTGTCGTCTTTATCGTATCAACAGCCTTCTTAAAGTCCCCTCGTGCAATATGATCAATAAACTCAGGGATAGGCACTTGAACAGGACAGCCTGCAACACAGGGCTTGTTTTTGCACTGCAAACAACGGTGAGCTTCAACAATCGCTTGCTCTTTTGTGTATCCGAGTGCAACTTCATCCATTTGTGTTGCTCGTTGTTTTGGCTCTCGCACGGGCATCTGTTGAACAGGAATACTCATGCGGTCTTTTGGAGAAAGAGCGTCCTTTTTATGTATGTCGCTTAAAAGAGCACACGCACTCTGTGCCAACATTTCTTTTGATTCAAAACCATGTTCTGTCATATCTTACCTCATCCCAACCTTGCATTTATGTTCTTCTTCTTGTGGCTTAAACGCCTTCATTCTCATCATCATATTATCAAAGTCAACCTTGTGTCCGTCAAACTCAGGCCCATCAACACAGACAAACTTTGTATCCCCACCAACAGTAACACGACAGCCACCGCACATTCCTGTACCATCAATCATAATCGTGTTAAGAGAAACAACGGTATGCACATTAAAGGGGCGTGTCGTTTCTGCACAAAACTTCATCATAATCGGAGGGCCAATAGCGACCACCTCATCGACCATCTTTTTCTCGCAAAGCTCTTTAAGTGGTTGCGTTACCAATCCTTTTGTGCCATACGAACCATCATCGGTCATGATGATAAGCTGGTCTGCAATCTTTGCCATCTGATCTTCAAAGATAACCAATTCCTTATTTCTTGCCCCAATGATGACAATCACCTTATTTCCTGCATTCTTGTACGCTTGCGCAATCGGATGCATAGGAGCGACGCCAATACCGCCACCAACACAGACAACCGTGCCAACCTTTTCAATATGCGTTGGCTTTCCCAGAGGACCTAGAATCACGGCAATGCAATCTCCCTCATTTTTCTTTGTCATCTTCATCGTTGTTGCCCCAACTGCTTGAAAAACAAGCGCAATCCAGCCCTCTTCAGCGTTTGCATCCGCGATAGTCAAGGGAATACGCTCGCCAAACTCCTGATCAAGCTGAACAAGCACAAACTGCCCAGCCTTTCTATTACGGGCAATATCAGGTGCATTTACACGCATGTAAAAAACATCTGCCGACATTTGCTTTTTCTCTATAATGTTATACATAGCATCTCCTTGCGTTCGTTTACTTATACTTGGGTAGAAGTAACTTCGATAGAAGTACTTCAAGAAATACTTCTTAATAAAGTATAACTTTTTTCCCCAGCCCTGTAAAGCATAAATCAACAGTATGCACCCTAGTAAGCGAGCGCTATTGATACCTAGTAGGCGTGCGCCCTTGCACCTAGTAAGGAAGCGCCCCTGCTCCCTAGTAGGCGTGCGCCCCTGCTCCCTAGTAGGCGTGCAGTGTTGCACCTAGTAAGCGAGCGCCCCTGCTCCCTAGTAGGCGAGCGCCCTTGCACCTAGTAAGCGTGCACCCTTGCACCTAGTAGGCGTGCAGTGTTGCACCTAGTAAGGGAGCGCCCTTGCACCTAGTAGGCGTGCGCCCTTGCACCTAGTAGGCGTGCGCCCCTGCTCCCTAGTAAGCGAGCGCCCTTGCACCTAGTAGGCATAAAAAAAAGAAGGCTAGATGTCTTTCTAGTCTCCTTGTTTTTGTTAGAGGTTTAGTATTTCGCTACTCGGCCAAAAGAGAGGTTTTAGGCAGTCGTTAATTTATTTTATTTAATAGATCAACTATGCTTAAGCCTAAAGCGTAGGCTAAATTGACAGGAACTGCATTGCCAATTTGTTTGTATTGTTGCCCCTTTGCTCCTTGAAAAATCCAATCGTCTGGAAATGTTTGTATTCTTGCACTTTCTCTAATGGTCAAAGGTCTTGTTTCAGTTGGATGACATCTTTCAGTTTGGGTCATAGCTGGGGAGCACACTAAGGTTAAAGAAGGTGTTTTCATTGAAAGTCTTCTTGCTAAGCCTGTTTTACCTCCACCAAGAAAATAACTACCTTTCATATATTCCCTCTGTAGCTCATCAGGTAAGTCACGCCAGTAACCACCTTCAGGAACCTTGTCCATTATTTCTTTTTTTCGTTTTGGATACTCGACCCCTTCACTTATTGGAACATTTGTATCGTATAACTCACCTTTAAAAAAGGCATCTGCGAGCGTTAGAACTCTTGTATATTTTTCAGGAAACTTAAACTCTGTCGTATAGTGGGCTAAATCATTCCGTATTCCTACCAGTATCAATCGTTCACGTTTTTGAGGAACTTTGTAATATATTGCCTTTAATACTCTTGGCTCGATTAGAGTGTAGCCAATGTCTTTAATTGATTGTTTTATTACTTCGAGTGTTTTGCCATTATCGTGCGTTAGTAATCCTTTTACATTTTCGCCAATAAATACCTTGGGTTTTACTTCTGTTATGCATCGTGCAAAGTCAAAAAATAAAGTCCCTCGAGTGTCTTCAAAGCCTAATTTTTTTCCTGCACTTGAAAACGCTTGGCAAGGAAACCCGCCAGATACAATATCTGCTTGCCCTGTATATTTTAAGAAGCTTACATTTTTAATATCCTCTTCTAAAACGTTCCAGTGTGGTCGATTAAATCGCAATGTATTACAAGAGTTTATTTCAAGTTCATTTAGTAAAATGTGTTTAAGCCCTGCTTTTTCCATGCCAAGAGCCATTCCCCCAGCCCCAGCAAATAACTCAATTGAAGTATACTCCTTTTTTGGCTTAATACGTATAAAGTCATTCCATTTTGAGGAAAGAATATCACTTGCAATAGTGAATTTCGATAAGCTTTCTACGCTGTATTTTTTTATTCCCATTTCTTCTGTTGGGGGTAGCTTCCCATTTTTTGCCCACGTTTTTAAGCGATGAAGAGGTACATCTAAAAGATTGCTTACTTCGAATTCATTTAATAGTTTCATATTATTTAAACTTAAAGTTATTAAAGCCCTCGTATTTATTGAAAGACAGTAAATAAATACTTGTAAGTAAGTCAGAAGATAAATTGTTGAGCTCTGCAAAAACGGTATTCTTTTTATCCCTCATTTTTATACTATCAACAACATCTTTAATAACGACAGGGAGAATCAAGCATAGTTTTTGGAAGGCAACCTTATCCTTGGTTACAATCTCATAAAACTTATCAATAGAAACTCGCCTAATACTTTCATTTGGTGTTTGCTTTGTACCATCTAAAGTTACAACCCAAGGAATGTCTTGACTATTATTAGCAATGATTTCTACTAATAAACACTTAGCGTCTCGGTCGTTTATAATAGTATGTAGGAAGCGCATATAGGTTTTTGCACTAGAGGAAGAGTTCATCGTGTTATGCTTGTTCTTCATCTCTACAAAAACTTTTTCCTTTAGATTTTCTATATCATAACCTCTGCTAGGAACTGTCCAATCGTTAGAAATGTACTTAAAGATATTTTGATGAAAATAGCCAATTAAGTTAGAGTTTGTTTTGTCAAGTTGCCTTAACACTTCATTTTCAATAGTGTCCTTGAGAGTTTGCTGGTAAACAATTGAGTCAAAAGTTAATTTAATAGGGTCAATTAAGTTGCTATTAAACTTTGCTAAGTTCATTTCAAAACTATACGCACTCACGGTTTCAAAAACGTGATTATATAAGTCTATATCAGATATAAATTGTAAGTTGTAGTTTTTCATTTTATTAAAGCTTTTTATGACTATAGATCTCTGACAGTCATTACTAAAACAATCTCCTTAAAACAGTATTTTGAATAAAATAGATATTGCCAAGTGTAATCGTAATATTTGGAGCTGTCAAGCGATTATGTCGGAGCGCTGTTCCCCCCTAGTAGGCGTGCAGTGTTGCACCTAGTAAGCGTGCAGTGTTGCACCTAGTAAGGGAGCACCCTTGCACCTAGTAAGCGTGCGCCCTTGCACCTAGTAAGCGTGCGCCCTTGCACCTAGTAGGCGTGCGCCCCTGCACCTAGTAAGCGTGCGCTGTTGCACCT
>JBOFSR010000011.1:0-14388 GCA_051651645.1 Treponemataceae bacterium
AAAAAGGACGAGGCACATTTTTTTAAGTTGATGGCTCAAGCTTACTTACGACTTGGTGATAAGAGTGCTGCCGATTTGTGTTTCCAAGAAGCGACAACGCTAGATTCGAGTATAAAAGTTTCACAAAAAATCAATTAAAATCTGTTGTCAGAGCATACCTAATATTATAAAATAAAGCAGTCAGCAAGCTTTACACAAACAAGGATTGTTATATGGGAAATGAAAAAAAATCACTTTTAACTTTTGAACAAAAAGCACTAGAACGAACGCGAAAAAATATTGGCCACTTAACTGAAGACGAAGCAAAAGCGATGATGCAAAAACTTGGCGGTGAGGTTGGCATTGGCGTAGAAAGTTCCGAAAAAAAAGAAATTCCTACAACGGCAAAAATTATAAACCGTAAAGAAAAGAAAACTCAAGAGGGTGAAAAAAAATCCCCCGCCTCTGGACAAAAACAAGGCGTAAAAAGTGCTTCATCGACACAAAAAATTCGCATACCTATTCTCTCTGTGCAGCAAAGATCGGCTTTTCTTAAGCTTTATGTGCAAAATAAATATCGCATTATTTCAGTTTTCGATTTCTTTTTGTATAAAATTTCCAGCTCAGACTCTTCAGAGAGTGCTTCAAAATACTTTACTCATACCATGCTGCGAAACTATCTAAGCCATGTTGAAAATTTTAGTTTTTCAATCATGAAAATAATTGATTTATTGCCTGCACCTATTCAACTTCGCATTGAAAAAGACGCTATTATCTACATGAAAATTTTACGCGTTGTCAAACATGCAAACCTAAAAGCTCTCAACGATGAATTAAAAATCATACAAAAATATAACGGCAAAGTTTCAATTTCTGCCCTGTCGACCTTTATAAAATTGATGTATAAATACCTAATCAAATTGCTCTATCTTTCAGAAGCAAATATGATTTTAGCCCTTGAATCAGCTTGTGCGGAATTTGAAAAACACGTTCCCTTTGCCAGCAAGGACTTAAAACGCTTTACAAAAGATGCTCAAAAAGCATGGCGACTTGTTTACCATGAAGTAATCAAAGGCTTGTATCCTCTTTTAATGCGATTTTCGAGTACTGAATGCGTTTCATACAATACATTTTTTGCTTCACACACGGGGAAGATTTTGAACTTTTTAGAAGTAACTCGATTTGAGCTTATAATTCCTGAAAAAACAAGTCTTTCTCAAACATCGCTTGACTTAAAAGAAAGTTTTTCAGAGACGCAACCTTCCGCAGTAGAAAAACCAGAAAATAATAACGCAAGCACAGACAAGCAAGATGATCGTGAAAAACCTCAAGACAGCGAGGCTGAAGAAAAACAGCAATTGCGGGATGAGCTTCGGGCAAAAAGTTTTGCGTTTGCAAACCGAATGTTTCCCGAAGCAGGATGGGAAAATCTTGACAATTTTCCAGATTTGTATCCTTATTTTCAGGACTTATTTGAAATGCCAGAGGGTTTTAATCTCATTGATAATTTTAATCCCATGCAGTTAATTCCGATTTTAGTGCATATTTTAGAAAATCTTTTTAGTGGGACGCATAAAATAGATTTTTTCCTGCCGGACTCAAGCGTTATAGATACCGACGATTTTGAAAAAAGCATTCAGGATTGGTATCTTTTTAGAGTTACCCTGCTGGAAGATACTTACTATCCGCTACTTATTGATTATGTAAATAATATTTACTCAGATAAGGAATTTTATAAATCGCCGTATGGTCGAAAAAAGCTTGTTACAATCTTGTGGTATCAGCAAACTCATTTTTTGCCATATGCAAAATTTGAATTAAATTACATGGAAAATGAAACAAAAAAACAGTTATCACAAATTTTTTACCAACAAGTTTCATCGCTCACAAGTGTTTTTACTCAGCTGTCTGCAAATATTGATACCGCCTTGCAAAAATCAAAGGGAAAGCCTGAGGGAAGAGTTGAAGGCGTTCTAAATCCTTGGACAACATATACCTTTGCCTTGCAAACTAGCACTTCACGACGACTTAATGTGCTTTTAGGCGGCAAAAATTCCAACGCATTAACGAACGCAAATTTGATCAAAGCAATCACGTGCTACTTGCAAATTCTGCATTGGTGGATAAACGATATTCAAAGTCCTGCGTATGCAACAGCCCTTGATTTACCGTACAGACGCGATCAATTGAATGATCCCGTTTTTAGCGTTCCCTTACGAACAGATGTGAAAGAAATTTTTGTAAATCATATAAAAAATCTTGTAAAGGAAAATACACAATGAGCAAAGCCGATTTAGTTTTTATTCAAAACTGCAAAGACATTTTAGAAAAAGGCTACTGGGATACAGACCAAAACGTTCGCCCTCGCTGGGAAGATGGAACGCCCGCACATACTGTCAAACTATTTGGCGTTGTCAATCGCTACAACCTAGAAGAGGAGTTTCCAATTCTTACAATTAGACGAACGGCTTTCAAATCATCCATTGATGAGATTTTATGGATTTGGCAAAAAAAATCAAATAATGTAAAAGAATTAAATAGTCATATTTGGGATTTGTGGGCAGATGAATCAGGCAGCATCGGAAAAGCGTATGGCCACCAGCTGAGCATAAAGCATAAATACGCAGAGGGTAGTTTTGATCAAGTTGATCGTGTGTTATTTGACTTAAAAAAGAATCCTGCCTCTCGACGAATTATGACAAACATCTATGTTCACAATGATTTACATGAAATGAATCTTTATCCGTGTGCATATAGTATGACGTTTAATGTTTCTGGTAATAAGCTCAATGCCATTCTCAATCAGCGGTCGCAAGATATGCTTGTCGCTAATAACTGGAATGTTGTGCAGTATGCAGCCCTTGTGCATTTATTTGCAAAAGTGAGTAACTTAATCCCAGGGGAACTCATGCATGTCATTGCTGACGCCCATATTTATGACCGTCACATTCCCCTTGTTAAAACAATTTTGCAAAATCCGTTACATGAAGCACCTGACTTTTCACTTAATGATTCTCTAAGCGATTTTTATAAAGCGACAGTTGAAGACTTTTACCTCAAAAACTATGAGTTTAGCACGCTTGAAGCACGGATTCCTGTGGCAATATGAAAATAACTGCTATTTTATCTGCAACAGAAGACGGCGGAATTGGTTATAACGGAAACCTTTTATACCGAATTAGTGCCGATTTAAAACGATTCAAAGAAATTACTTCAAATAATATTGTTATAATGGGATACAAAACCTTTGAATCGCTCAACCTTAAACCGCTGCCAAATCGAGTAAATATCGTGCTTACAAGAAAAACTGGCATGCCCACTGCTGAAAATTTGTTTTTTTGCTCAACGCTTGAACAAACCCTCATCCTTGCGAAAAACTATCCGCAAAAAGAAATATTTATTATTGGAGGGCAAAGCGTTTACGAGCAATTTTTACCGCATTGCACCGACGTTTTGCTCACTCGTATTCACACAAAAACTCCTGCAGATGCATTTTTTTTCCCGCTTGATGAAAAATGGTCACTCAGTGAGCAATCGCAAAAGCAAACAGAAAACAATGTTGATTTTACCTATGAACATTGGAAGCGTAACCTTTGACAATCACTTTGCAACCAAGAATTCTCCCTTGTGATTTTTTCTCCCTCGTGATAGTATCAATGTATGAGTGAATTAGATTTATCATTTGAAAAGTTAATAAAAGAACAAGTTTTTTCAATCTCTGGTATCACCGAAGTGATTAAAACCATGCTTGAAGGCTCTTTTTCCGATATAACACTTGAAGGTGAAATTTCAAATTACCGCCCGTCAAGTACTGGGCATTTATATTTTTCACTCAAAGATGAAAATGCCATGATTAGTGCGGTTTTTTT
The DNA here is from genome assembly GCA_051651645.1 of Treponemataceae bacterium. Classification (GTDB taxonomy): domain Bacteria; phylum Spirochaetota; class Spirochaetia; order Treponematales; family Treponemataceae; genus JBOFSR01. The sequence continues at coordinate 3,849 of JBOFSR010000011.1, forward strand.
TAAGGGCAAAAGTCGTTATCTTTCTTTTATTCCCAAAGATGGCTTAAAAGTCAAAGTTACAGGAACGCTCTCTGTTTATGCTCAGCGCGGAACGTATCAAATTATTGTAAATACAATGGAGCAAGCGGGCGTTGGCGACATTTTGCAAGTTCTTGAGGAACGCAAAAAAAAGCTGGCGAGCGAGGGGCTTTTTGATTCTGAGCGAAAGAAAGCCTTGCCTAAATATCCAAAAACGATTGGCGTTGTTACAAGTCCAACGGGAGCCGCTCTCCGTGATATTTTGCAAATTGCCCAACGGCGAAACGATTCTATCAATGTGATTATCTTTCCGTGTGCGGTGCAAGGCGATGAGGCGGCAACAGCGATTGCACGGCAAATAAAATGTGCAAATGATTTTAACCTTGTTGATGTTTTAATTATTGGGCGCGGTGGCGGATCCCTTGAAGATTTATTACCGTTTTCCGAAGAGTGCGTCGTGCGAGCAATTGCGGAGTCTGTAATTCCAACAATTAGTGCCGTCGGTCATGAAATTGATACTTCGTTAAGTGATTATGCAGCCGATATGCGCGCTCCAACTCCATCAGCTGCTGCAGAGCTTGCCATTCCACTAAAAAATGAGCTCATTGATTTTATTCAGTATTCAATGGATGATTTGCAGCAAACCGTTGAAGCTCGCCTTGAGCGTCTACGATTTATGTTACACTCCTTTTCTATTGATAATATGGAGTTGCGATTTCGTTCCATAGAGCAGCCATTACTGCAACGCCTTGATGATGCAAAGGAAAACCTTCTTCTTTCAACAAAATTGCGACTTAGTAATTTTAGCCAGATTTTAGCCCTTGCAACACAAAAGCTCATTGAATCAAATCCTACAGAAATCCTCAAACGGGGATTTTCAATTGTTCGAAATCCTCAAACAAAAAAAATAATAAGCAACGCAAACCAAGTTCAAAATAACGAGGAGTTAGAAATTATTCCGTCAAGTGGAAAAATTATGGTAAAAGTTGAAAGCACAAGCTAATCCTCCTGTAAAATCTTATTGTAAGAGTTTTTGTAGCGTGCTATATTTTTGCTATGTATGATTGCACCGCTTTTTATGAAAACCTTAAAAATCACTATTTTGACGCAGAAAGTGCGGTTTTAATCACCGCCTTACAGGCTAATTCCAGCCCTGATTCGAAAATTCCTGCAAAAACTGATTCCCTTTTAAGTGAAAAAATCTTTCTTTATAACGACAAAGCCCTTTTTTCAAGTAATGCGATTAAAGAGTTTTATCTTAAAAACAAAAACCTCCTTGATCATAACACCGCTACAGGCGTAGTTGACGGCATAAATATTTTTGTAGAAAAACTTGGTCAAAAACCGCAGCTTGTTTTATGCGGAGGCGGGCATATTGCACAAAGCCTTTGCCCTATTGGCTCGATGCTTGGGTTTGATGTGATTATTCTTGATGACCGTGCAGAGTTTGCCAGTAAAGAGCTGTTTCCAACGGCAAAACATATTCTGTGTGGGGATTTTCAGCAGAGTTTACAATCGCTTCAGTCAAAAGAAAGTTCGTATTTTGTAATTATAACGCGTGGCCATGTTGCAGACAGATTGTGCCTGTCAGAGATTATACCGCACAAAAGTGCCTATGTTGGCATGATTGGAAGTCGTACAAAAACAAAGCTTGTTTTTGAGTATATGAAAACGCTTGGTTATAGCGACGATCAACTTGGGCGAGTGCATACGCCAATTGGGCTTTCCATAGGAGCAAAAACTCCGTGCGAAATTGCCGTTAGTATTGCAGCACAAATCATTGATGTTAAATACAAAGCTGGTTGTTCATCATACTTTTCTGCAGATTTTTTTGAATCTTTATTAAAAAATGACTGCGTTTTAGCAACCGTTATTCAAAAAACAGGCTCTGTTCCTACAACGATTGGCTCAAGAATGATTATTTCGCAGGCAGGAAGGGTTTTTGGCACTGTTGGAGGCGGCAAGATTGAGTTTGAGGCAATTACACAAGGACAAGACTTACTAAGCCGAGAAACACTTGGGCAATCAAAAGAAAACACAAAACCTTTCATTTTGTCGTACGCAATGACAAATAAAGATGCGAGCGAAGCTGCAATGACGTGTGGCGGTACAGTAGAATTACTCCTTGAAATATTGCACCACAATAAGCAGAGACTGATATCGGCAAGAGAAAGCAAACGTAAGTACCCTTTAAAAAACCACTTAGCCTAGTCGCTTGACAACTCAAAAAATTGCGATTATAATTTTATCCAAAATAATAAGTTTTTAAAGGAGATAATGATGAAAATTGACATAGATTTTGATTTTCGAAAAGATAGCAAAGGTGGCGATCCAGATAAAGATAGTTTAAAGCTGTATGAAGCACATAAAATCTTGTGGAGCAAACCATTACCCTGCGGAAAAAGTTTTGAAATGAATATTATAAATGAAGGAAGGCTTTTACTAGCAAATAATTTATGTGATAATTTTTCAAGTGATAGAATGTGCCCGCACTTTGTTGGAAAGTATAATGGAAAATTTGATGGCTGGTTGACAGACTTAGAAGGTGACGAATTAAAATATAAAGTGCGTACAATTGGCGGTCATATAATTTTTCCAGCCCATATGAAAGATGGATTTACTGTAAATCAAGAAAGAGGTATAAATGGAACTATTTCTGATCGATTTGATTTGACACTAGAATGTATTAGACGTTTTTATCAAGGAGAGCAAAGTCCGCTCTATGATGTACTTGCTCGGTACAAAGATTTTTTTGATTTATTTGTCGACTTCAAAGGCTATATAGAATTCTTTTTGTTGCAAGATTTTGTAGACAGTACAGGGCTGATTAAATTCTCATTGCCCTTTGATGATTTCAAACGAGATGCTTTACCACAAACAGAAGATGAATATAAACAGTACAAAAATCATGTTATCAGTTTAATTGATTTGAGAAACAAGAGAATCGCAGAAAGTTTGTAAGTAAATAGATCATTCAAACAATTTTTTTAAAGGAAATTCATGAAAGCAAACGAAACAAAAGTAGATAAATTCTTAGCCTCAAATGGAACAACGTTTTCAATTCCTGTTTATCAGCGAAATTATGATTGGAGTTCACCGCAATGCAAGCAACTTATAAATGATATTTTGCATGCGGGAAAAAATGATACTATCGAGGCTCATTTTATTGGAAGCATTGTCTACGTTCATGATGATGTCTATTCTGCCTCTGGCGTAACAGAATTGACAATTATTGATGGACAACAACGTCTTACTACAATGACACTTATTTATATAGCACTTTATAGGTTAGCTCAAAGGATAGGGGATAAAATATTAGAAAGCAAAATTCACAAAACGTATTTGATTAATGAATTTGTGCAAGAAGCAGAAAAACTAAAATTAAAACCAACAGAAAATAACAAAGAGGCATTAAACTACATTTTAAACGCACAAGACGGCGAAGAATTTAAAAAATATTCAAAAATAATCGAGAACTTCAAATTTTTCAAAAATGAAATTAATGAAGATAACTACGAAGCTGTTTTAAAAGGTTTATCAAAACTAATCTTTATTGATATAGCTCTTGATAGGCAAAGAGATAATCCTCAAAGAATTTTTGAAAGTCTCAATTCAACGGGGCTTGCATTGTCACAAGCAGACTTAATCAGAAACTATATTCTAATGGGGTTAAAACAAAACGAGCAGGAAAAAATATATAAGGGTTATTGGGATGTCATTGAAAAAAATGCGAAAGATGAAACCCTTAATCAAACGAAAGTTTCTGATTTTATTCGTGACTACCTTACACTCAAAAATAAAGAAATTCCTAACAAAGCAAATGTTTATACAACATTTAAAAAAACGTATCCCACTACAACAATTGATTTTTTAGAGGAAAATCTTACCGATCTAAAGTCTTTGAGCACGTTTTATAATAAACTTGTTAATCCAAAAAATGAAAATGATAAAGAGATCAGAAGACATTTGGAATTTATAAATCGCCTTGAAATAAACGTTGCCTACCCTTTTCTGATGAAGGTATACGAAGATTTTTCAACAGAGAAAATAGACAAAAATACATTTATTCAAGTTTTATTACTTATTCAAGCATACGTATTTAGACGGTTTATAGTAGGACTGCAAACAAATGCTTTAAACAAAATATTTATGTCGTTGTATGATAAAATAGACCAACATGATTATCTGCTTTCTATTCAAAAAACACTTTTACTGTTTTCAGGATCTCAAAAATTTCCTCGAGATACAGAAACCATCAATGCGTTAAAAGAAAAAGATGTTTATAGTATTAAGTCAAAGAATAGAATATATTTATTTGAGCAGCTTGAAAACTATCAAAATAACGAACCTGTTGTAATTGATGAAAATCCAGATATTACATTTGAGCATATTTTTCCTCAAAATCCTGATCCTACATGGAAAATTGATTTAGGAACTGAAGAATATACTTTTATTAAAGAAACATATTTAAATACTATTGGAAACCTCACGTTGTCAGGAAACAACGGAAAACTGAGCAATAAATCTTTTGCCGAGAAAAAATATATGAATGAAGAGGGAAAAGAGCAAGGTTATATTTTTAGTCGGCTCAGGCTAAATAGAGATGTAAAAGATAAAGAAAAATGGGGAAAAGCAGAAATAGAGGAGCGAGCTAATAACATAGCTGAAAGATTTCTCGAAATTTGGCAAATCCCAAATATAAATATTGAGAGCGTTTACAGCTCAGATGAAGTAAATATCTTTGATGCAGATGATCCAACAGGGAAGAGTATTGAGTCTGCAACATTCTTTGATCAAAAAATTGAACTGAAAATTGACAAAAAAAACTCTATGGCTGATTTTTACATTATTGTCATACGAAAATTATTTGAATTACACTCCGAAATATTTTTTGAAACAGCTTTGGGAGAAAAATTAAAAATAACTACAAATGAATCTAACTACGGAAATTTACAATATGCAAATCTGACCGATACATATTTTATTCTAACAAATACGAGTAGCATTGATAAATTTAAAAACATCAAGTATGCACTAAAAAAACTTGGATATGAAGACCAACTGACACTAAAATATGCAGATTAAAATTGAAAGTAAAGCTTTTTCAATTGTTACGTGTAAAAAAACTGTTTTAGTTTACGTGGATAGTCCTTTTTTCCATGTTGTGCCTGCGGGACTGTCTTCTAACACAATATTCATGTTTTGGAGCTTTGTTCTAATTTCATCCGCAAGGGCATAATTTTTAGCTTTCTTCGCCTCATTTCGCTGTTCAATCAAAAGAGTAATTTCACTCACCTGCTCGTCAGATAGTTCATTTTTGAGCTTTTCTGCTATTTTTAAAAGCGATAAGCCTAAAACGCTATCCATTTGATTGATAATTGCAATTTTTTCTTCAACGCTACACATTGTGTCTTTGATGGACATTTGCAGCTCAGAAAGTGCCCGCGGAAGGGATAAATCATCTTCAAGGGCTTCTTTAAATTGATCGATAAATCCTTGAGAATGCTCAGAAGGCATCGTTTTTTCTAAAAGCGAATGTAACTCTGCTTCATTTTTTATTCCCGTCTGATCAAGAAGTTTTGCGATGCGGTTCATTAAGGCAGCACGACTATTTTTTGCACTATCCATTGCGTTCCACGAAAAAGCCAGCTGCGTACGGTAATGCCCACCGAGCAAGAAAAATCGATAATCGAGAGGATCGTATCCTGCTTCAATAAGAGATTGCAACGTTAAAAAATTCCCTTCGGATTTTGACATTTTTTGACTGGCATTTTCTGTATCATTTTGCTTTGCAATAACTAAAAACTCATTATGAAGCCAATAATTAACCCATTTTTTTCCTGTAGCTCCCTCTGATTGAGCGATTTCATTCGTGTGATGAATCGGAATGTGATCAATTCCGCCTGTGTGAATGTCAATATTTTCGCCTAAGTACTTCATGCTCATAGCCGAGCATTCAATGTGCCAACCAGGATAGCCTTTGCCCCAAGGAGAATCCCACACAAGGGCATGATTTTCAAATTTGCTTTTGGTAAACCACAGCACAAAATCGTAGGGATTGCGTTTGTTTGCATCAACGCTAATGCGTGCTCCAGACTTTAAGTCGTCAAGGTTTAGCATAGCGAGTTTTCCGTAATCAGCGAATGTTGACACGTCAAAATAAAGATTTCCGCCTGCCATGTACGTATGTCCTTTTTCCTCGAGGCGACTGATAAGGGCAATCATGTCAGCAATGTGGTCGGTTGCCTTGCAGACAATTGAAGGGCGTAAAATATTGAGGCGGTCTGTGTCGGCATAGAAAGCGTCAGTGTAAAATTGTGCAATATCCAAAACGGATTGGCCACGTTCTTTTGCGGTTTTGAGCATTTTGTCTTCGCCGTCGTCAGTATCGCCACTTAAATGCCCAATATCAGTAATGTTCATCACGTGAGTAACATCATAATTTAAAAACTTAAAAGTGCGGTGAAGAGTGTCTAAAAAAACATAGGCTCGTAAATTACCAATATGAGCATAGTTGTAAACAGTTGGGCCACATCCGTAAAAACCAACACAGCCTTTTTTGACAGGAACAAAATCTTGTAGCTTTCTTCCCATTGTATTATAAAATCGTAATGACATATTATTCCTCTGGTTCTTGACTAGCAAAGTTTTCAATACTCACACTTCTTTTAGTGTACCACAAAATTCTTAGGTTTGCAACTATTGAATTTCAAAGGTCTTCTTTTTGTAATAATTGCACACCTTATATCGCAAAAACATATAATCAAAAATTTATAAACTATTTTATTGACTTTACATATATTTAATCTATTATGCTTCATTGACTCATACATAGTATTATTAAAAAATACTTTTAACATTCATAATAATCAAAAAAAAGCCGATTATCTAAATGCATAGTAGATTGACAACGGATATCATATAGGAGACAATATCGCATGGTACAAAATATTCCTTTTTATAGCAAAAAATTCAAAACCTTTAATCTTTTTTTTGCTTTTCTTTTTTTTAGCTCGCAAGTTTTTTCCTTTTCTCCTGCCTCCTCCGCTGATGGTCAGACAAGTGCCCAAAAATCACGGCAATATATAGAAACTATGAAAAATGTTTTTAATTTGCTTGAGGCAAGTTATGTTGAAGAATTTGACACGCGTAAATTATACGAAGGTGCACTTAAAGGAATGCTTGAAGCCTTAGAAGATCCCTACACGGTGTATATGGATATGCCACAGCTGAGAAATATTCAAAATACAACAATTGGTCATTTTGGCGGCGTTGGCCTTACAATTACAAAGCCCTTTACTTCAACGCCAGAAAAGCCTTCCTATGTTGAAGTCGTTTCGCCTATTGAGGACAGCCCTGGGTGGAAGGCGGGAATTCAGGCAGGTGATTTTATTGTATCTATTGACGAAACAGAAACGCAAGGGATCACCATGGAGGAAGTTCTTTCACTTTTGCGAGGGCGAGTAGGTGATCCTGTCAATTTGATGATTAAACGCGGTAAAAATATGGAATTCCCCGTCACTCTTTTACGGGATGTGATTGAAGTTCCAACGGTGAAGCACGCCATGATTGAAAATGATATTGGCTATTTACGCATTGCTGAGTTTACACCTAAAACGCCTGAAAGAGCCCAAGAAGCTTTAGATTTTTTTAGCAAACAAAATTACAAAGGCTTGATTATTGACCTACGAAATAACCCTGGTGGATTAATTACCAGCGTTGTTTCTGTAGCGGATAAATTTATTGATGCAGGAGTTATTGTTTCTACAAAAGGGCGATCTTCTAAAAACTCAAGTCACTATAACGCAAATAACGCAACCACGACGGTAAAAAAAGGATTGCCAATTGTGGTGCTAATTAATAAGGGATCGGCAAGTGCATCAGAAATTCTTGCAGGAGCATTAAAAGATTACCATCTTGCGTATCTTGTTGGAGAAAATACTTTTGGAAAAGGATCTGTTCAACAAGTAATTCCGCTCCCCAATACTGATGGCATTAAGATGACAATGGCACGATATTACACACCAAGCGATGCAAATATTGATAAAGTGGGCATTCCCCCAGATAGAGAATCAAAGCTCCCCGATTTAACTGAAGAGGAAGAAAAAGCGTACCAAAATCTTGTTTCATCACAAGAGATTAGCACAAAAGTTGCGAGCAACCCAACTATGTCTTCAGCAGATGTTGCCCGCTATGCAGGAGAGCTTCAAAAAACGTATAAACTTGATTTGCGTATTTTGCGTCGGCTCATCAATATTGAAGTGTTTCGCACCAAAGAGCAGCCTGTTTATGACTTAGATTTTGATATTCAATTAAAAGAAGCAGTCTCTGTTTTGCGTAATGAGTCTGTTGCGGAATTAATTCGTAAAACAAAAACTATTCATGAGTTGCAAGATGAAGCCGCAAAAAAGGCTGAAAAAGAAAAATAAGTCATGCGCCAGTTTATTCTTCAATCACCTTTAAATGATAATGCTGAGGCAGTTATTACAGGCAAGGATTTTAAGTATTTAACGCATGTTTTACGTCTTCAGCAAGACGATGAAATTGAGGTACGTTTGGCAAACGGCGAGTTACGCTTGATGAAAATAAAAAAGCTAACAAATAAGAGCCTTGTTTTGCAAAGCGATGATGCTAGCAAAGAGAATCATTCTTTGGTCGTGCCAAGTGAGGGCTTGTTTTTTGCTGGTGAAAAGGCTGTAGGCTATGGGGCTCAAATTACTTTACTGCAGGCTCTAACAAAGCCACAAAAAATGGATGTGATTATTCGTCAGGCAACTGAAATCGGTGTTTCAAAAATTATTCCCCTTGAAACGGAGTATTCATTTAGACAATCGGATTCAGCAAATCGTTTATTGCGGTGGCAAAGAATTATTCGTGAAGCACGCCAGCAGTCTGGCTCCCCTATTGACACAGTGATTGAAAAACCTCAAAATATTGAGTATAGTTTTAAATTGATTGAATCAGATTGTGGTGAGTCATCCTGCCGTGTGTTAATTTCAGAGAAAAAAAAATTTAAGAATTCTATTTTTGAGATTTTTGCGAAAAAGCCTAAAAATATTTATCTTGCAGTTGGCTCAGAAGGTGGATTTTCTTCTCTTGAGGAAAACTTGTTTTTAGAAAATTATTTCCATGCAGTCCATTTTTCAACTAATATATTGCGTTCAGAAACAGCTGCTGTATACGGTTTGTCTGTGGTACAAAATTTACTAACGGAGTTTTCTTCATGGCAAAAGAAAGAATAAGCTTATTCAATATTCCCATTGATGTATTAACCCTTGAAGATTTTGAGGGCGAAATACTCTCGCTTCTTGAAAAAAAAGGACAAAAGCAAATTGTTTTGTTGTCAATTTGGAATCTTCTTTTTGCTCGCATAAATGCTGAATATGCTGAGTGTCTCAAAAAAGCCGATTTAGTATTGCCTATATCAAAAAGCATTATTACAGGAGCAGCCTTTCTAAAAAAAACGGTTCCTGTAAAGCATAATCCCTTTACGACAATTATTTTCTTACTTGGAATTTTAGACGCTCATTATAAATCGCTTTATTTGCTTGGCGGTAGAGGAAAAACACTCAGTCTTGCGGAAAAAAATGTTCACTCAACCTTTCCTAATTTGCAAATTGTAGGGCGTTTTATTGGACATTATAATAAAAGTAAAGAAAAAGATGTTGTGGCAGCAATTTACAAGGCGACGCCCTCTCTTGTTCTTTTAAGTTCTGGTGTTGCAGGCAAAGATCGCTGGATTCACCGTCGTCGAGATAAATTTTCTGCAAGTATCTTTCTTTGGAGTAAACATATTCTTCCCGTTTTTGCAAAAGAAAAAAAACGTGTTTCAAATGAAGTTTTTAATCGCGGATTTGAAATTTGGGAAGAAATTTTAACTAATCCCCTAAAAATATTTCTAATTATTCCTTTTATTTGGTATCTCTTATCGCTGCTTTGGTGTAAGCTGTTTAAGTAGCAAAAAGAAATTGTATTTATAGGAATTCATGTTGCGATTATTTTCAGTTAAGGAAGTTGAGCAAATTACTCGTGTTCGATCACATATTTTGCAGTGCTGGGCAGAAACGGTGCCTTTTTTGCAGCCACAAAAAGATGCCTATGCACGGTGGCAATATACGGTGAGGGATGTTCAATTTGTCTTGCGATTACAATATTTACAAGACAATGAGAACTTGATGCTGGATGAAGCGATTGAGCAAATATTAACCGAAATTGCAGATGAGCGAAAATTAAAAACAATTCTTAATTTTAATTTACTAAAAACAGAATTGCTCGAATTATTTCAAGCTACAAAAAAATTATCAATAAATCACAGTGAGTTATTTTGAAAAAAACACAAGACCGTCAACCTTTTGTAACCGCCAGCGAAAACAACAAGGCGAGCGGTACTTCAAAAAAATGTGGCTTGATGCCGTCAGTGACAAAGAGATTCCCGTGTTTCGCTTTGCCGCCAAAGATGACTTTACCCACGAGAAGGATTATAAGAGAAGCCGTCAAATCAATGCATGGTTTGATGAGGTTT
>JBOFSR010000012.1:0-3909 GCA_051651645.1 Treponemataceae bacterium
AATCTATTACTTAAATAAGATAAAACACTGTAATCTTTATTTTCAAAAATTAATTCTCCTGCCTGTATTGCGGAGTTTTGATATCTATCAATAAAATCTTCTTTCACTAAAATTAAAAAAATCTTTTCGCTTTCCTTATAATTTGATTGATAGACATGCTTTGTATTTAACCATTTAGTCGTATTAAAATTTTTTGATAAAGAGGCAACCTCAATATGACCATTGCTTAATTCCATAAATAAATTTGCCCCTGCAACTGAATATCCAAAAGTATAATTGTTCTCCAATAAAAAATGAGTAATATCAATTTTTGACTGCAAATCAATTTTTCGATATTGAATCCACACAAAAACAGAAGCACTTCCTAATATAAAGGATGTTAAAACAATAAATAAAACAAGCTCTTTAAATAACTTATTACCTTCATATTTAAAAAAAACAGCAATACAAGGAATAATTAAAAAAAAGGATGGAATAAAATATCGAGATGATATAGAAATATTTGTTATTAAAAACGCTATAGTAATAACAAAAAAAGACATAAAACATGAATATACTAAAATTTTTTCATATTGTGATAGTTTATTCCTTAGTTTAAGCAATCGATACGTAATAAAATAAGTACCAATAATAAAAAAAATAGCATTATAATTTACTACACTTATTTTTGAAAATAATGATACTTCTTTATATCTATATCCTAGCATTTGAAAAAAAGCATCTAAAATATCTCCAAAAGTCCGACTTCCAATTTGGATAAATGACGTTGTATTATAATTAGCAAAACTAAATAACTTACTCAGCACCCTTCCATTGATAATATAGCCAATTCCACCGAGAACTAAACCTATAAAGCTATATTTAAAAATATTTTGATTAATTATTTTTTTTATAAACGCCTTTAAGGATTTTTTTAAATCTTCTTGACCAAAAGGGGGAAATAACAGGGTCGTCAAAAAGACAGGAATTTGAAAAGTAAGTAAGTAACGTAATCCTGCAAGTCCTGCAAAAAAAGAGACAAAAAGATAACTAACGAGATAGAAAAAAAAGCTATGATTTTTTTGTTTAAAATCACATAAAATAAAAAATAATCCTATGTAAATATATGAAAAAATTACATGAGGAAAGTAATAATTATTTCCATGAAAAAAATCAAAAAAAATTTTTGATAAGGGCAGTAATAACAGGGACATTGTTAAAAAAAATATTGCATTATTATTTATATTAAGCGTTCGCAATAAAAATTGATATGAAAAACATAGCAGTGTACACAAGATAATACTCGTAAAAATTTTTACGACTTTCCAATTATCAGTGATTTTAAATAAGAGCATAGAAATAATTTGTGTATTAATTATACGGAGTTCTGTTGAATAATACCAGTTTGTTGACATAAACTTATTTTCAGATGCAAGCTCTTTAGCTAAGAGTAACTCAGAGGCACTATCTGAATCTGAATAATCAGAAGCAAATCCTACATAGTAAAATAAAAGCAAGCTACAAGCATATATAAAAAAAAGAACAGCAAGATTTTTTTGACTTATAATTTTCATAAAAATTTCCTATTCATTAATAAATTCTTCAACGATAAAGCGTGGGCGATCTTTTGTCTCAAGGTAAATTTTTCCTATATATTCGCCAACAACGCCAATTGACAAAAGGATAAGTCCTCCAATCGCCCAAACAGAAACAGCAATACTCGACCAGCCAATAATCGTGCGACCAGCAAAATGGCGATAAATAAAAAAGCCGAGCATTCCAAGGCTTACTAAAAAAATAAAAAATCCTAATGCCGTTATCATTCTAATTGGTTTTGTAGAAAGGGACGTTATGCCTTCAAACGCAAAGGCAAGCATTTTTTTTAACGGATATTTACTCTCTCCCGCAAATCGTTCACTTCGCTCATAATACACAATATCCGTTTTAAATCCAATCATAGGAATTATTCCGCGCAAAAATAAATTCACCTCGCGATAATTTGACAAAGCGTCTAAAGACCTCTTACTCATCAAGCGATAGTCAGCATGATTATAAATTAGATTACCACCGAGGGAGTTAACCATTTTGTAAAAAGATTCAGCCGTAAATCGCTTAAAAAAAGAGTCCGTTTTTCGCTCTGATCGCACACCATACACAATATCACATCCTGCACAAAATTTTTCGATCATTTCATCAATGGCATTTATATCATCTTGCAAGTCTGCATCAAGCGAAATAACGCAATCGGCAAGATCTTTGACCGTCATTAGTCCGCATAAAAGAGCATTTTGATGGCCTTTATTTCCCGAAAGTTTAATGCCAGAGCACAAACTGCTTTTCTCATGCAAATCGTTAATTATCTGCCACGTGGTATCTTTTGAGCCATCGTCAACAAAAACAATGCGAGTTTTATCGCTAAGTATTCCATTTTTTATGTGCGTTTCGATCTTTTCAATAAGCCGTCTTGAAGTTTCAGGCAAAACCTCTTGCTCGTTATAACAGGGAATTACAAAATAGACAGTTGGGCACATTGTTTTCATAGGCTTTTCCTTTTATGCATGCGACGGCTATGAGCATCGCAAAATCAATTAAAAAGCCTTTTTGAAGAATCTAGGTACACTACGGCACAAAAATTAATTTCCTACCGCTGCTTCCTTCCGAATCTGACGGAGTTTGGAAATAATTCTTTGCATAGGACCTAGACTCATCAAAAAAGCCTTAATAATTACGATTCATTTTAGCTGAGTGATATCTCCACTTCTAGCTCAATAATATATCATCAAATAAAACTTGTCAATACAGGAAAAATGAGAGGATTAAGCGTAAGTAAAAAGATTTTCTCTTAACATGGAAGTCCCTGTAATATCATAAACCAATCAAGCTACTTTGCAAGTTTTTCTTCAGTTGTAATACACAACAAACCAAGCAATTATTTTGTTTCATCTCCTTCTTTACATGTTCTGTACAAACTTATTTTTATTCAAATTAGCTATTCATCTACAGGATTTATTTTGTATATAACGCATAAAAATCGGAGGTCAACTAGAAACAATCTTCCGATTACTATAAAATTCACTTTACCTCCAGTTAGTTTTTATGCTATAGTCGTTTCATGCCTCAATTTATAGACTTTTTAGTCGATTCTGCCTACATTGATTTACTCGCACTGCGAAATATTAATGAACCAACAGAGATTCAAAGCAAAGTGATTCCACTTATCGCCCAAAAGAAAAATATTATTTTTCAATCAGAAACGGGAACAGGAAAAACCTTTGCCTACCTACTACCCCTTTGTACTAATATTTTTAATATAAAAAAAAGCGATATTGAGCAAAAAAAGCCTCTCAAGCAAAATTCCAAGATTATTATTCTCTCTCCAACGCTCGAGTTAGCTTCACAAATAAAACGACAAGTTGACTTGCTCCATGAAAAAATCGAAAATAAAACAGCAAAAATTTCGGCAGCATTGATAGCAGGAGGATCGCCACTCCAGCGGCAATTTGATAAACTTAAAGAAAAACCTGAAATAATTGTTGGAACAGCCGAGCGAATTTTTGAACTTATTAATTTGAAAAAACTCAAAATTGATAGTATTAAGGCAATCGTACTTGATGAAGTTGATCGCCTGTTTTCAAAGGAATTGCAAGATTTTACGCAAGAAGTGATAAAAAAAATGCCTGCTGATTTACAGGTAATTGCTTGCTCAGCAACAATTTCTCAAAAGTTATTTGAAACATTGCAAACCCTTTTTGAGAAGCAATCTTTTGAGTTTTCTAAAATTGATACAAATCAAATTATTAGCGAAAAAATTGAACACTGGATTTTTTATACAGAACAACGAAAAAAAATTGATATGCTAAGAAGTCTAATTTATGCATTAAAACCAGAAAAAATGTTGATTTTTTCTGCAAATACGAGTCAAGTTGAAAA
>JBOFSR010000013.1:0-12137 GCA_051651645.1 Treponemataceae bacterium
GTACTCGTAATTGACTAATTCTTATAACAATCTTCGATTTTATAAGAATTAGTAGCTGAAAACGGGCTTTATTCCGTTTATCAGCATGAGCCAATAGACGGTCAGGTCGCCACTGCGGGCAAAGTCTTGACCAAAGACTACAAGGTGTTTACAATCCTGCAAGATGGGCAAAACCTCATCAAACCATGCATTGATTTGACGGCTTCTCTTATAATCCTTCTGGTGAGTAAAGTCATCTTTGGCGGCAAAGCGGAACACGGGTATCTCTTTGCCACTGACGGCATCAAGCCACACTTTTTTGAAGTACGCCTTGCATTGAGGGAATACAAAAAAGCTCCTCTTCAGCTCCGTCGCCATAGTCTTTGATTAACTTCTCTCGCCATATAGTTTCATACTCTTTGCTACGCGAGACCATGCTTTTTTTTGTACGGCACAAATCCGCCTAAAAAGTCCGTCTTCTAGGGCGTCATCAAGGCTTGTATGGTGCAGGCTATAGTCTTTTTTGCCCTCTTTTATGTCTTTGATTAGTTCGTTAAAAGGGTTATCATCCCCATTATGTGTCGATAAAACCGTGACTGATCCACCCCACATAAGTAAAGCAAAGGCTGCCTTTAAAAGTTCGGGCAAGTCCTCGCAGAATGCTGCCTCATCAATAACGACGCGCCCCTGTTTTGAACGCAAGGAATGAGGCTTGCTGGGTAGCCCCCAAATTTCAAGCCCAGAGTCAAAGCGAATGCGATACACGGTGATGTCTTTGCCCTCGTCTTTAATTACCACCTCTCCAACAGCCTCCACGACGGCGTTTATTTTTTCAGCCCAAAAGGCACAATCTTTTATAAATTGTTGGGTCATCTCTTTGTTGTAAGAAAGGTAATACGTATTACTGCCGCCGTCTTTTTTAGGAAGGGCTGCACTGATTACCGAGACTAAGGCTTTGATAGGGCAAGAGAATGCCGTCAACGCCAGTCACTTATTGCCACCTGTAAGCTCTAATCGCAGTTGCTCTATAACTTGGCTAACGCTCATTTTTTGCTCTTGTGCTGCCTCAAGTTTTTTAGTGGTCTGCTCAAGGTGGACTTCTCGCGTATGTATAAGATTATACACAGGTGTGTACAACGTTATACCTAGGCTATGTATAAGACTATACACAGGTGTGTACAACGTTATACCTAAGCTATGTATAAGACTATACACAGGTGTGTACAACGTTATACCTAGGCTATGTATAAGACTATACACAGCTATATACAACATTATACATGGGCTGTGCATAACACCTTACATGGGCTGTGCATAACGCCTTACATCAGGTGAGCATAACGCCTTACATGGGCTGCGCATAACGTCATACATGGGCTGCGCGCAACGCCTTACATAGGCTGCGCATAACGTCATACATCAAGTGAGCATAACGCCTTACATCAAGTGAGTAAAAATTACTTACGCATAAAGGTTATTTTTGCGTATAGAGAAATAAAACTATGCAACAAGAGTAAAAACTATGGTAGAATGTACGCATGAGTTATTTGAATGAATTGATTGCAAGACTTTGCCCTGATGGCGTGGAGCAATTAAAAATTAAGGACTGCTACAAAAGACTGCGAGGAACTTCTATTACTGCTGGAAAGATGAAGGAGATTGAGTGCAACGAAGGTGAAATCCGAGTTTTTGCAGGAGGAAAAACAGTAATAAATGCTAAAGAAGAGGATATTCCTAATGCAAATATTACAAGAGTTCCAGCAGTCTTAGTTCAATCAAGAGGCGTTATTGATACAATTTACTTTGAAAGTCCGTTTACATTTAAAAATGAAATGTGGGCTTATACCCATGATGAAAAAGTGTCAGTTAAATACTTATATTATGTACTGAAAAATAGTATTCAAATCTTTAGAGATGCTGCTTCTAGAATGGGTTCATTACCACAAATATCATTAACGGTAACAGAAGATTTTATTATCCCCCTCCCACCCCTAGAAATACAGCAAGAAATAGTACGTATTTTAGACACTTTCTCTGAGCTTATCACAGAACTTAAGGCTGAGCTTACTGCACGTAAAAAGCAGTATGAGTATTATCGAGACAGTTTGCTAACCTTTGGCGATGATGTGGAGTGGAAAACACTTGTTGAAGTCCTAAAAATAAAGAATGGCAAAGATTATAAGCAATTTGGAATGGGTGAAATTCCTGTATATGGTTCAGGTGGAGTAATGACATATATAGATACTTTTACTTATGATAAACCCTCTGTATTAATTCCAAGAAAGGGTTCAATAGATAAACTATACTATATTGAAACACCTTTTTGGACAGTAGACACATTGTTTTATACTGAGATTTATACAAACTTAATCATACCTAAATATGTGTTTTATTTTTTACAAAAGGAACATTTAGAAAATTACAATACTGCTGGTGGAGTTCCAAGCTTAACACAATCAGTATTGAACAAAATCGAAATCCCCGTTCCACCTCTCGCTGAACAACAACGCATTGTTGATATTCTTGACCGCTTTGACATCCTTTGCAATGACCTATCCATAGGCTTACCCGCCGAAATTGAGGCACGCCAACAACAATACGAATACTATCGTGATAAACTTTTAACCTTCCAAGAAAAAAACAACGCCTAAGCATACCGCAATAATAAGACAAAGATTGCAGTGTTACACCCTAGTAAGGGGAGCGCTGTTCCCCCTAGTAAGGGGGTAAGGCTTCAGCTAGTAAGGGGGTAACGTTTCAGCTAGTAAGGGGGTAACGCTTCAGCTAGTAAGGGGGCAACGTTCCAGCTAGTAAGGGGGCAACGTTCCAGCAAGTAAGGGGGTAGCGTTCCAGCTAGTAAGGGGGCAACGTTCCAGCTAGTAAGGGGGGAAGGCTTGAGCTAGTAAGGGGGCAGCGTTCCAGCATCAGCTGTGCATAACACCTTACATCAGCTGTGCATAACGCCTTACGTCAGGTGTGCATAACGTCTTACATCAGGTGTGCATAACGCCTTACATCAGGTGAGCATAACGCCTTACATCAGGTGTGCATAACGCCTTACATGGGCTGTGCATAACACCTTACATAGGCTGCGCATAACACCTTACATCAGCTGTGCATAATGCCTTACATCAGGTGCGCTTGTAAAGCGACGCATAACACCTTACATCAGGTGAGCATAACGCCTTACATGGGCTGCGCATAATGCCTTACATAGGCTGAACATAACGCCTTACATCAGAGATGAATAAGATTATACATAGTTGTGTATAGCGTTCTACCTAAGCTATGTATAAGATTATACAGCACTGTGTACAACGTTATACCTAGGCTGTGTATAAGACTATACAGTACTGTGTACAACGTTATACCTAGGCTGTGTATAAGACTATACAGTACTGTGTACAACGTTATACCTAGGCTATGTATAAGACTATACAGTACTGTGTATAACGTTATACATAGACAGAGCGCTCTTAAGAAGAGTAAAACGAGAAGTGGTCAATCATGGGGGGAGTTTTAGCTGCGTCTTTTGACGACAAAGAAGATTGCTCCAATCAGTAGGGGCAGTAAGATAAACTGAAAGGCTAAAAAAGAGCGCTGTCGCTGGTTATAGAGCTTGGCGTCTTCAAAGTCCTTACGCTGTCCTGAGCTGTCCTGCTTTTGCCGAATGCTCAATAACTGCTGTTCATCCGAGAGCCACAAAACAGCGTTTACTAGAAAGTCAAAGTTGCTTGACGTTCCTGTGTAATGCAACATATTTGAGAACATATATTCGTCACTAACAACAATACATCGAGTTGCAACGCTCTTGCCTGTACTTATATATCCATCAACGGAGCCTTCAAGCTTTGCACCAATCACATGAGAGCCTACAGAGCGCGGATTAGCTTCAAACGTGTACTTTTCAAAGGGATTTGTAAGAAATCCGCCTTGCTCAAGTGGAAGCTGTAGCCATGAGGCACTTGAACTTGAGAAAAGGGGTGTTATTGCAACATCTTGTGTAGAAAAGGTTATCAGTGATGATGGCCAAAACAGTTGCATGTTCTGAACGTTTTTTACTATCAAATCATCCTTGCTAAGGTTTTGATTAAGAAGGCTCACCCAAAAAGGATAGTTAATATACTCATACTGAGCGTCTTTACTCTTGCCTTCCATTGTAATTCTAAAGTTTGCAACATCAAGCACCAAGTCTTGCTGTACCTGAACTCCCCAAAACTCTAAAAGGTTGGTAAGCTTCGTTTGCTCTTTTGTCAACGGGGTAACGTTCCAGTCGCCATAAAGGGTTGCTTCATTTTTACTTACGGCAAACAAGGCTGCCCCACCTTTCATGACAAACTCTTCTAGTAAGGGCAGGGTTTCATTTGTAATCATTTTTTGCCCTAGAACAATGAGGGGGCTGTTTAAGTCTAAGTACGCAAGCTCACGGTCTGTAATGGGAAGCACAAAAAAGCCTGCAGCCTCAAGCCAGTTTCCCATGGTGTCATAGTTGTCAAAGAGGGTAAGCTCATTTGCTACAAAGACTTGCACAAGAGGCTTATCTGTCAGAAGAAGGGTTTTAAGGCGTATGGCAAGGTCATATTCAAGAGTGCTTGCCGAAAGAACGAAGGGAATTAGCTCTGTGCTGCCTTGATACTCAATCATAATTGCAGAAAAAACAGTGAGAAAGCTTGTTTGATTATCCTTGCTCGTTTGTATTTGCTGTGGGGTAACCCCCAAAGAAACGAGGGTTTGCTCCATGTTTTCTTTTGTAGGGTCGGCATTTCTATACACAACATGCCGTGTGTAATTTTGATAGCTGAGTAAAAAGTCATGCACGTCCCCAACTTGGGGATACAAGGTTTGCAACTGTGGAGAGACGTAGTACGTCAGGGTGAGCGTTTGATCTACCTCATCAAGGATTTGCTTTGATTCCTTTGACAAAGAAAACTGCTTGCTTGCAGAGATATCAACACGAGCATAAAAACGCAGGCTATTTAGTAAGACTAATAAGCAGGCAAGCGCAAAAAGAAAGAAGCTCAGGCGTGTATATTTTTTTATATCCATTGTTGTCTCTTCTACCATACGCACGGCACTCACCACTTTCCCTTTTGCAAGGAATATATACTTGCCTTTAAGGTAAGCGTTGTTACCACGGCGTAAAAGACTACGTCTCGAGTATCAAAGATGCCCTTGCTTGCTGAGTCAAAGTGCCACGCAAATGAAAGCTGGTTTGCCAATCGTTGTAAAAACAAGGGGAGCGTGATTAGGGTTGGCAAAAAGTGAATAGAGTTACAGGCAAAAAGTATTACGGCACACAAAATATAGCACACAATTTGATTTGAAAGCTGCAGTGCAATCGCTTGACCAACAGCGATCATGGCACAGAAAAAAAAGAACAGCATAGTATACGAGGAGGCGATTTTAGCAAAGTCAATGGTATAAAACTCGCTAATACCTATGGGCAACGAGAGGCTCAGCAGTAAAATTACGCAAAACACGCTCACAACGGCAAGCCATTTTGACAGCACAAAGTCTGCTTCACTAACAGGAAGGGTAAACCAAAACTCTCCGTGGGCATTAAGGCTTCCTTGCGTAAACTCGTCTGTCCACAGGTTCATCGTAAAGGCAGGCACAATAATAATGGCAATATACGGCATAGAGGCAAAGTAAAACCGAATATCAACAGGGGTTTCTGCTAAAAAAAAGTTACGGATTATAAGATAATCAAAGGCACTCGCCGCTAAAAACAGGATTGCACAGCCATACACAAAGGGGTTTATCATGAGTAAGAAGAGTTCCTTTTTATATAACGAGAAAAAACGGTTATTCATGGGGCATCTCCACCAAAGACAAAAAAGCCTTTTCAAGCGTATCTTGCTTTGTTTGGGCTAAGATTTGGGCAATCGTTCCTTTTGCGCGCAAAGATCCTCTGTGCAAAATAATAACTTCATCACACAAGGCTTCAATTTCTTGCATAATATGGCTTGAAAGAATGACGGTGGCAGTGGTACTACTGTGCTTAATAAGGTTACGAATCTCTGCAATTTGCACAGGATCAAGGGCGGATGTTGGCTCATCTAAAATAAGAATTGACGGCTGGTGAATGAGTGCTTGGGCAAAGGCGAGCCGTTGTCGAAAGCCCTTTGAAAGCTCTCGTATTTTTTTGCTGGTAACCTCTGCCAAGGCTGTTTGCTCAATGACTGTCTCAATTTTCTGGCTCTTATCTGCGGGAGTCAACTGGGGAAAGTGAATGTCGGCAATGAAGCGTAATAAGTCACGAACGCGAATGTTTTGATAAAAAAGAGGGTTTTCACTAATATAGCCAATTGACTTTTTCAGCTCTAAAGGATTTTCCTGAATACAAAGGCCGTCAATGAGGATTTGCCCCTGCGTAGGATAATGAATCCCTGCAAGTGCTTTTAATACAGAGGTTTTACCTGCACCGTTTGCACCCAAAAGGCCAGTAATCTTGTTTGCACTAATGGTACAAGAGAAATCATTCACGGCAACCATGTCTTTATATTTTTTGGTAAACGAAACAAACTCAATCATTTTCCTTTATAATAAAGAGATAATAAATATTTTGCAATGCTTTTGTGCACAAAGGAGCGCCTGCCTTTGTAAATGGACGGCTAAAAACTGAGACGTAACGAGAAAAAAAGGGCGTTAGTTGATTTCTACAATACGGGAGCAATAAGATTGAACCTCATGAGCGCTGTGCGAAACAAAGATTATGGGGCAATGAAATCCTTGTAAGATTTGAAGCAAGCCCGCTTTAATGCTCTCTTTTAGGGTACTATCAAGGGCAGAAAATGGCTCGTCGAGCAAAATAGCCTGAGGCTGAGAAGCAAGCAGGCGAGCAAGTGCAACGCGTTGTTGTTGTCCGCCAGAGAGTTGATGTGGAAAGTGATTTTGAAGGCTTTCTATTTGTAAAAGCTTTAATACATGGTCGATAAAGGCCTTTGAAGAGGGCTTATTTTTTACACCGCATACAATGTTTTTTTTGACGCTCATCTTGGGGAATAGCTCATACGTTTGAAATAAATAGCCTACATTCCGTTTTTGTGGAGACAAATTGACGTTATCCGTGCTATCAAATAATACTTTTTGATTCAGTATAATAGAGCCTTCATCAGGGGCAATAATGCCGCAAATCATTTTAAGGGTAAGCGATTTTCCGCTACCGCTTTTGCCTAAAAGTCCTATAATCTCGCCACTTTGCACCGCAAAAGAAAGGTCTAGCGTAAAATCATTGAACGACTTTTTGAGGACAAGGTCTAAACTCATGAGCTTTCCTTTGAGGTAAAAATATTGATAAGCCAAAGCGAGAGGAACGAAAGGATTGAAATAACAAGAACCCAAATCCATGCGGTTTGCATGTCGCCACTTGCCGTTGAAAAATAAATCGCCATGGGAATAGTTTGCGTCTGCTGTGGAATGTTTCCTGCGATCATCATCGTTGCCCCAAACTCCCCTAAAGCTCGGGCAAAGCTCAGTGCAAGGCTTGCTGAAATTCCAGGCAAGCTCTCTGGAATCATGACTTTAATAAAAATTGAAAACTCGCTCATGCCAAGAGTTCGCCCAGCCCAAATAAGATCGGTGTTCACTTGTGCTAAAGCTCCCTTTGCTCCACGGTACATGAGGGGAAAAGCAACGACGGCGGCAGCAATTACGGTGGCATACCACGTAAAAACAATGCTAATTCCCTGCTCAAACAAAAAGCGTCCCAGAAGACTCGTGCGTCCCAAAATGATGAGCAAGAAAAAACCCAGCACTGTTGGCGGTAAGACCATTGGCAGTGTAAAAAGTGCATCACAGACAAGTGAGATTTTTTTGTTTGCATTCAGTGTAAAGCGAGCGGCACATAAGCCGAAAACCAGCGCTATAAGGGAGGCAATACTTGCGGAGCGTAATGAAATTAGCAAAGGAGAATAATCAAACATCAATAACTCACTAGAAACCCATATTTTTTGAAAATTGCTCTACCTCGCTCTGATGCCAAAAAGTTGACAAAGGTTTGTGCAATCTCTTTTTTAGCCGAACTTTTTATTATTCCCACAGGATAAACAATTTTTGAGTGCATGCCATTAAGATCTTGTGCAGCAACAGTCACTTTTTTGCTGTTAGAAGCATCGGTTTTGTACACAATGCCTGCATCAACATTGGCACTTTCAACCCACGATAAAACCTCTCGTGCATCTTTTGCGTAAATGAGTTTTTTCTCAACCACCTTAAAAAGATTTAAGGTATCCAAAACCTCTTTAGAATAATAGCCAACAGGAACGCTTTTAAAATCCCCAACGGCAATTAATTGGATTGCAGGATTTGATAAGTCAGTAAAACTTTTCAGTGAAGTATTTTTTGACGTTATAAGAACAAGCTCATTTTGTATAAAAGATTGAACGGTGGCCTTTTCAATAAGATTTTTTTCAACAAGCCGTTGCATTTGTAAAGATCCTGCTGAAAAAAAGATATCACCGCTTGCCCCCTGCTCAATTTGCTGCTGCAACGCCCCAGAAGAAGCATAGTTTTGCCGAACAATGATAGTGGGATGCTCTTTTTGAAAATCGCTGACGCATTCTTTCATTGCATTGCTCAAACTTGCCGCAGCACACACCAAAAGAGTTTGCTTTGCAGAATCTTTTTTGCCCAAAGAAAACGCATTAAAAAAAGTAAATCCGCAAAGCACAAGAGCAAGCATTTTTTTCATGCGTAAATAGTATCGTGAGACAAGCTAATTGTCAACGTTCTTGCACCTACCAGACAATCAACGCGTCTAACATGGTGGCTTGCAAAGAATTTTAAATATCTATATTCTTAACAGCAAATGAAAAAAAATACCTTACTAGCCTCAGGATTACGCCTTTCAGCTCTTACCTTTATTTCACGCCTTCTTGGCCTTGTGCGCGAAATGACAAAGGCGTCACTTTTAGGCACTACCGCCTTAGCCGATGCATTTTCCATTGCCTTTATGATTCCCAATTTATTCCGTCGCCTTTTTGCTGAAAATAGCATTTCCGTCGCCTTTATTCCCACGTTTCGCTCATTTTTAGAAAAGTCCTCAAAGGAAGAAACGCAAGACTTTCTCAAAGCCTCCCTAACACTCGTAAGCTTTTTGACAGGCATTGTTGTAGTCATTGGCGTAATTTTTGCACCGCAAATTATTCCGTTTTTCATAAGCGATATTTCAAACGATGTAAAGCCCGAAATGATTTTTTTGACACGAGTTATGTTTCCCTACCTTTTCGTAATTTCCATTGCAGCATTTTTTCAAGGCGTCCTTAACGGATTGAGAATCTTTACGCCATCAGGATTTACGCCCATTTTGTTTAATCTTTTTGTTATAGGATTTGCCTATTTTGTATCGCCGTATACAAAAAATCCAGCACGAGCAATGGCGTACGGAGTGATTGTCGGAGGAATTGTCCAAGCACTCTTTCAAGTTCCCTTTGTCCTCAAGCAAAACTGGAAAATCGCATTTGGAAACATTCAATCTGCGTTCACCAACGAGGGAACAAAAAAAGTCTTGTTTTTAATTGGCCCAACGATCATTGGTATGGCAGCGTATCAAATCAATGACGTTGTTTCAACAATTCTTGCAGGAAAGGCAGGAGTTGGCATTGTTTCAAGCCTTCAATACTCGCTTCGTTTACAAGAATTAATTTTAGGGATTTTTGCCGTCTCTATTGGTACCGTGATTTTACCTGATTTATCAGCATTTGCAGCAAAAAAAAATTGGCCATCCTTTAACAGCGTTCTTTTGAAAGCAATCAAAACGGTCACATTCATCACTATTCCCATTACATTTTTTGCCCTACTCTTTCGTGAAAACATCATCATTTTGATTTTTCAAAATAATCGCTTTACCGCAGAATCCGTTCGCCTAACAAAAGAAGCGTTCACCTTTCACATTGTAGGATTGTTTTTTATTGCACTAAACCGCATTTTATCACCTGCTTTTTATGCACAAGGCAACACAAAATCGCCAACGCTTGCAGGAATTTTAGGCTTTGCAATAAATATGATTTTTGCATTAATTTTAGTCTCTCCCATGAAAGGAGGAGGCATTGCGCTTGCATTAAGTCTTGCAAGTTGTGCAAATACAGCATTTTTACTTACCTTTCTTGCAAGGAAAAAAATCCTTGATATCACTATTTTGCTCAAAAATATTTTTTTCTATGTTGTAAAGATTTTTCTTGTCGCCGCACTTTCCATTATTCCGCTCTATTTTACAAAAAACCACCTGCTAAACTTTTTTTCAACACAAAATAGATTCATTGCACAAGGAATCCCGCTTTTTATATCTGCCAGTTTTTACGGATTTTGCACCATACTCATTTTAATTAGCCTCAAAGATTCAATAACTAAAGAAGTAATTGCAATGCTAAAAAGACGAATGTCATAATTCTTCTTAAAAAAAAGGATTCAACCGCGTATCCCCGTATTTCTCATTGACAAACGAGTCTTTTTTTGATATACTTTTTAGAATGTACTCAAAAGTTTTTTTTGGAGAATTCAATGTCTGAGGAATTATCATACATTTTAATCACTCCTCACTCAATTACTAAATCTCGCACTGGTGGTATTCTCGCACGTATTATTTCACAAACAAGCTTGGATTTAGTAGGTGCTCAAATAGCCACCTTTGATCAAGAATTTGTTAGTGCGTATGCAAACTCATTACGCAATCATACCGACTATGGATTAACCGCAGATAACGCAAAACTCCTTTCTGAGTACATGATGGAAAACTTGCTTGCATCAAATGGCTGTGGGCATCGTGTTATGTTATTGCTGCTCAAGGGTGAAAATGCTGTTGCCAAATTATACAATGCCTGCGGATCTTTATTTGATGAGGATTGCGACAGCGTCCATCATGATGAGGAAATTCAAAAAGGCGAGACAATCCGTGATACCTATGCGGACTTAATTTGGGCAGATAAAACAAAAAAGACAATCAAGTATTTTGAGCCTGCCGTTTTAGTGGTGAAAAACCCCCAAAAAGTAAAAGAACACCTGCAAATGTTCAGCTCATATTTAAAAAATGTTAGCAATATTGTGCCGTCAATTCGATATAAAAATCCAGATAAAATACAAAAAACACTCGTTATTATAAAGCCTGATAACTGGGCATATGCCTCCTCTCGCCCAGGTTCAATTATTGATATGTTTTCACGCACGGGCTTGCGAATTGTTGGTTGTAAAATATTTAGAATGTCTGTTTCACAAGCCATTGAGTTTTACGGCCCTGTAAAAGATGTTTTAATTGAAAAGCTCTCGCCTGTTTTTGCAAAGAAGGCTCAAAATCTCTTAGAAAAAGAGTTTGACTTACACTTTGATGATGAGTGCAAAGACCATTTAATGCTGCACATTGGAAAAAAATGTGCCATTGATCAGTTTGAAAAAATTATTGAATTTATGTCAGGAACACAGCCAAGCCAATGCCCTGCAGATGAGCTTAGTGACCAAGGTAAAGTAAAATGTATGATTTTAATTTACGAGGGTGAAGACGCTGTTGAAAAAATTCGAGAGACCCTTGGGCCAACGGATCCGACAAAGGCACCCAGCGGAACAATCCGCAAAGAATTCGGTCATGACGTGATGATAAACTCAGCCCATGCATCTGATTCAGCAGAAAATGCAAAAAGAGAAATGAACATTGTAAAAATTGATGAAAACACATTGTCATCAATTATCGATTCATTTTATCCATAATTATAACTGCCATAATTTTACTCAAAAAAACAAGCTGAGTAAATTATTTTTTGTATCGCAGCACAAGCTAAAATTGTTTGTGTTTTTTTAGTAGGAGTTCATGTGAGTAAAAAAGATTTTCCCAAAATTCATTTTTATGACCAAGATTTTGTTGATATTTATGATAGAACGTGGTCTTTACTGCAAGATTTTTGGTATACAGAAGCTACCGCTGATGATGATTCAGATGGATATTTTTTATATCCAAGCAAAAACTCTGAGCAAACAGATTCTATTATTGTTGATCAATTTGAATCAATCTTTTCAACCTTTTTTATGGTTTACTCAAATCGAAACTATCCTGCAGGAAAAAACTTAGATTTTTTTTATGAGCAGCAAGAAGAAAATGGTGCAATCCGTTGGAAGTATAATTTTACAACAAAGAACCCCATTTTTAGCGATGGAAACCCCCAGGGACTTGG
>JBOFSR010000014.1:0-28980 GCA_051651645.1 Treponemataceae bacterium
TTTTAGCTGAGCAACCCCTTTTTGTAAGTCCGTTGTTCCTGTTAAAAACTCAAGCTCTTCTTCTGATATTTTTAAGATATCGCAGAATTTAAGTCCCTGTAGAATGGTATTCTTTGCCTCTGTAAGATTTTTCCATAAAAGCGGCCGTAAATTGGGATCATACGAGATGACCGCACCATTCTTTTTTGCCTGTTCGACGGTAAAAAAAGTTGCACTTCGTACAGGCTCTGTGGTAAGCGATACTGAACCAAAATGAAAAACTCGTGCCTGAGGAAAAGTTTTGCTTTGAATATCCGCCGTTGAAAGCAGGGTGTCCGCTCCATTATTGCGATAAAAACTAAAACTACGATCACCTTTTTTATCAAGATGTACAAAGGCAAGAGTTGTCTGTGCGTTTTCGTCTTGAAAAACCGTCTCGGTATTAATTTTTTCCGTTTTAAGAATGTCCAGCAAATAATTGCCAAATTGATCTTTGCCAACCTTGCTAATCATTGCTGTCTTTTTGCCAAATTTTGCAAGCACTGCAAGCACATTGCTTGGCGCTCCCCCTGGATTTTGTGCATAGAGGCTAATTCCGTCACTTGTTTGTCCAGATGGCGTAAAATCAATTAAAATCTCTCCAATTGCTGTAACATCAAACATATATTTCTCCTTATTATGCTAGTTAGTCTCAAAGTCCTCAGGGTGCTTGTGCCGCTGCTCATCAATTTCTTGAATCTCTTTGTTCAAAAAGAATGACAAAACCGTTCTTAAAACAACAATCCCGCCCAGTATAAATAATTCTTGTATTTTTGGCTCTAAAATTGTTTTTAAGATATCTGCCGCAATTAAAAGCTCTAAACCCCATAATAAGTAGGTGCCAAAATCGGCACGCAGTACTCGAAGGCGATGAATACTGTATTTTGCTTTGAAGCGATTGAGGCGTCGTAATTCAACTTTTGAAAAAGCAAGCATTGCCATAAGTGTTGCATAGACAATGACTGCAATGCTGATTATGCTAATTGATAGTGAGACGATTTCTAGTACAACGACGAGCTTTGGCGGTAAGGCTTGCGGAATGTGATTAAGTGTTTCTTCTATATTATCTACAAAATGATACATATAAATTCCTTAAAAAAATATTGAAAAGTATATCATAAAAAGATAGAGTTGGCAAATTTTTATTTTGTAATTTATAAAAAGGTCTACAATTCTTTATGCAAAACTGATTGTCCAAAGGGGATTATTCGATTGAAGATTTTTTCTCTTGACGCGGTTTTTATAAAATGATAGGATGAGCGTTAGAAAACTTAATTTTATTTACAGGAGATTCAATGTCGGGACATAGTAAGTGGGCAACAATTAAGCACGCAAAAGGTGCAGCTGATGCCAAAAGAGGACAACTTTTTACAAAATTTATTAAGGAAATTTCAATTTCTGCAAAAATGGGTGGAGGAAATCCTGATTCAAATCCTCGCTTGCGTACAGCGATTCTTAAAGCTCGCGCAGCAAACATGCCTAAAGATAATATTGAGCGTGCAATCAAAAAAGGAACAGGCGAGCTTGGTGCAGCTGTTTTTGAAGAATTAGTTTATGAAGGTTATGGTCCTGGTGGCGTTGCCGTTTTAGTTGAAGTTTTAACCGATAATAAAAATCGTGCTGCTGCTAATGTAAGAAATATTTTTAATAAAACGGGCGGAAATATGGGCGTTTCAGGCTCAGTTGCTCGTCTTTTTACTCGACAAGGTGTTATTGAATACGATGGCGAAACCGTAAGCGAAGATGAAATTATGGAAGTTGCCCTTGAAAATGGAGCAGAAGATGTTGTTTCAGAAGAGGGAATTATCACCGTAAAAACTGATCCTTCAGAGTTTGCAACATGCTTAGAGGCTTTGCAAGAGAAGGGTTTTGAATCTCTTTCTGCAGGAGTTTCGATGGTTCCTGCAACATATCAAGCCCTTGATGCTGAAATGGCAAAAAAATGTGACAAATTAACTGATAAACTTGAAGCTGATGATGATGTTCAAAACGTGTACACAAACGTTGAATATCCTGAAGGATACACTGGCGAATAATGCCGAATTCTTTTGTGGTGCTGCCTGGTTCTTCGAGCAATGCGAATCAACCAAGTGCCACCACTAAAACAAAAAAAATCCGCCGTGTATTGGGCATTGACCCTGGCCTTGCATCCACAGGCTGGGGCGTTATTGACTATGTTGACAACCGCTATCGCCACATAGCACACGGCACAATTGAAACAAAATCAAAAATACCGCATGAAATCCGCCTTTTAGAAATTTACAACACTATTTCATCCGTTATTGCAAAGTTTTCTCCCACTGAGGCTGGAATGGAAGCCTTATATTTTGCAAAAAACGTAACGAGTGCCTTGCCTGTTGCAGAATCTCGTGGCGTTGTTTTGCTCTGTCTTGCTCAAAATGCACTTTCTGTTTGTGAATATTCGCCACTATCAATTAAGCAAGCTGTCGTAGGGTCTGCGAAAGCCGAAAAGTCCCATGTGCAGCACTATGTTAAGCTTTTGCTGGGACTCTCTGAAATTCCCCGCCCTGACCATGCTGCAGACGCACTCGCTGCAGCCATCGCTAAAATTCACAATACTATGACCTTTGTTTAAAGGTTGTAAATAAAATGCCAGAGCACTCATCTTGCGAAGCTTTATTTTTTTCGCTATAATTTAGCAAATCGATAAAAATAGAGGTTGTAATGTCAAAATATCCGTTTGCAGAAATTGAGCCAAAATGGCAATCCTACTGGGAAGAAAATAAAACTTTTAAGGTAACTGAGGATGAAAAATTTGAAAAATCTCAGCGCTGCTATGTGCTTGATATGTTTCCATATCCATCTGCCAGTGGGTTACATGTTGGTCATCCTGAGGGCTACACGGCAACTGATATTTACTGTCGCTATTTGCGAATGAACGGCTATAATGTCTTACATCCCATGGGCTACGATTCTTTTGGCCTTCCTGCAGAAAATTACGCTATCAAAACAGGCACTCACCCAGAAAAAACGACGGCGACAAATATTGATCACTTTACCAAGCAAATTAAGGCTCTCGGTTTTTCGTATGATTGGGACAGAGCGATTTCTACGCACAAAGCGGATTATTATCAGTGGACGCAGTGGATTTTTTTGCAACTCTACAAAAAAGGCTTGGCGTATGAGGCGCAAACGCCTATCAATTGGTGTCCCAGCTGTTTGACGGGGCTTGCAAATGAAGAGGTAAAAGATGGCCGTTGCGATCGTTGTGGAACGCAGGTTACTCGCCGTAATATTCGCCAATGGATTTTGAAAATCACTGCCTATGCGGATCGATTGCTTGAGGACTTGGATGATTTAGATTGGCCTGAGTCGGTTAAGCTCATGCAAAAAAATTGGATTGGCAAAAGTGAGGGAGCTGAGGTTGCCTTTAAGGTTCTTATTAACGATGCAAATGGCGTGCCAACAGATAAAACCTTTGATAATCCATTGCTCATTTATACCACTCGTCCCGATACGCTTTTTGGGGCAACGTATATGGTTGTTTCACCAGAACATCCCATGCTTGAAAAGCTTACAAGCAATCCGCAAAAATATGAGGTTCAAGCGTATGTTGAGCAAGCGGCAAAAAAAAGTGACTTGGAGAGAACAGACCTTGCAAAAGATAAAACGGGCGTTTTTACGGGAGCGTATGCCATTAATCCTGTAAACGGGCGGCGAATTCCTGTGTGGGTTTCTGATTATGTGCTGATTTCGTATGGAACGGGTGCAATTATGGCTGTTCCTGCGCATGATGAGCGTGACTGGGATTTTGCACAAAAGTTTGATTTGCCAATTATTAAGGTTGTCGTGTCAAATGAGGCACTTAAAAAAGCTGGCGGGCTTGATAATCTTCGTACGGAGGATTTAGATGCAAGCGAATGCAGTGCAGCTGATGGCGTTACGGTTAATAGTGCTCATTTTAGCGGCTTAAGCACTGAGCAGACGAAGCAAGAAATAATTGCCTGGCTTGAAAAACAAAAGGTTGGAAAAAAGGCCTCAAATTATAAATTGCGTGATTGGATTTTTAGCCGTCAGCGTTATTGGGGAGAGCCCATTCCTTTGGTGCATTGTCCAAAATGTGGAATCGTTCCGCTTGATGAAAAATCTTTGCCCTTGACGCTGCCTGAAGTTGAAAGTTATCAGCCCACGGGAACTGGCGAAAGTCCTCTTGCAGGCATTGATGACTGGATATTTACCAGCTGTCCAAAGTGTCGCTCTCGATCAAAGCGTGAGACAAATACAATGCCGCAGTGGGCAGGCTCGTGCTGGTATTATTTGCGCTACCTTGATCCTCATAACAAGAAAAAATTTGTTGACAAAAAAATAATGGATTATTGGCTTCCCGTTGATTTGTATGTTGGTGGTGCCGAGCATGCGGTTTTGCATCTTTTGTATGCACGATTTTGGCATAAGGTGCTGTTTGACTTAAAGCTTGTAAATACAAAAGAGCCATTCCAGTGGCTTATCAATCAAGGAATGATAACCTCGTTTGCGTATCAGCGAAAAAATAAAACGCTTGTTCCAACGGATGAAATAAAAGAAATTAGCCCTGATGTTTTTGAAGAGATTGCAACGGGTGAAAAACTTGAACGAGTTGTGGCAAAAATGTCAAAGTCCCTTAAAAATGTTATTAACCCTGACGACGTCATTCGTGATTACGGAGCGGATTCTGTTCGTATGTATGAAATGTTTATGGGGCCTCTTGAGGTCTCTAAGCCATGGAATACGCAAGGGTTGATTGGAGTGCATAGATTTTTAGAAAAGATTTGGACGACAAGCGAAAAGCCTCTTGTTGATATCTCTCTTAATGAAAGCGACTTAGAAAAATATAAAAAGCTTCTTCATAAAACAATCAAAAAAGTAACGGAAGACACTAAAAACCTTAACTTTAACACTGCCATTAGTCAAATGATGATTTTTATGAATGATGTTTCAAAAATGGAGAGCTTGCCGCGAGAACTTTGGAGCGATTTTGTGAAGTTGCTTTCCGTTTATGCACCGCATGTGGGTGAGGAGTTGTGGCAAAAACTGGGTAATACTCATACGATTGCCTACGAGAGCTGGCCAACTTACAATGAGGATTTTTGCAAGGACGCAACGGCGACAATTGTTGTTCAAGTGAATGGCAAAATTCGAGATAAGTTTGAGGTTGAGCAAAATACGCCTAAAGAAGAGCTTGAAAAACGTGCACTTGCCACTGAGGGAGCTAAAAAATTTATGGAAGGGGCTAACCCTAAAAAGATAATTACCGTACCTAATAAATTAGTAAATATTGTTATGTAGTATGCTTAGGTAGAGTTCTATTTTCTTATAAATATTTATAATTTGACAAAAGCTGTATTTTTGTTGGTTTACTTTTTATTAAAACCAGCTTAGGATTCCTTAATTAGCCTTTAAGGGGATTTTCCATGAAAAAAGTTTTATTTATTATTTTTTTGTCGATGTTTCTGTCAGTCTATTCTTTTGCAGAAATGACTATAAATATCGGTGCTAGTATTGGATTTAATATTAACTCTGTTGAATTTGAAAACAAAGAGCTTGCAGAACTTTATTTTCCTATAGGTTTATCTCTTTCTTTTGATTTTTTTAGTAGCTTTCAATCAAATGTAGGATTTTTTTTTGGTGGTAGTGCTGGATATTCAAGTTTTAATTGTATTGGTGAAATGGGTAGTGCAAAAGCTGGTGATTTTACGGAAGGCAGTAATTTTGGTCAATTTTCTGGGCTTGCAGGCTT
Organism: Treponemataceae bacterium; assembly: GCA_051651645.1. Classification (GTDB taxonomy): domain Bacteria; phylum Spirochaetota; class Spirochaetia; order Treponematales; family Treponemataceae; genus JBOFSR01. The sequence continues at coordinate 5,756 of JBOFSR010000014.1, forward strand.
TAAGTTTAGAACAATAAGGAATGGAACTAACTTTGTTTTCGGTCTTTATGGGAAATGCACTTTTGAAAAACTGGTGATAAAAGAATTTATAGATGATAAGAAGCTAAAACCTGTTAATAATGAAAAAATAAAGGTTGGCGTTGGTACTGATATACTCTTTGATTTTTCTAATGGCGGACTTTTTCTTGATTTCAATTACAATTTCTTAGAAAAAAATACTAGCTTATATTCGCAAGATTGGATGTATACTCATAACTTTGCTTGTAATATAGGTGTTCGTTTTTTTTCAAGTATTCCTATAAGCAGGAAAGACAAGCAGACAGCAGAACAAAAAAAGGAAAATAAACGACTTGAAAAAATAAGACTTGAAGAGGAAAAAAGAGCTGAACAACAACGTATACAGGAAGAAAAGGCACAACAAATAGAAAATGATAGGATAGCAAAAGAAGAGGAAGAAAGACTTCTTAAAATAATGGGAATTGACTTTAATAAAATAACCTACACAACGGTATATAAGGCTCCCATATACGAAGTATCTAAAAGGTGGTTCTTTGAAAACTATCTCAATAAAAATAGCAAAATAATATTTGAAGATAAAGCACTTGATTTAATAGCCTTTTCTTTTGATTCGGTTGGTATGCCTTTATATTTTGAGTTAAAAATATCAAAAAAAGGTAATCAAGTTATTTTTGAAATAGAAAAAGTTGAATCACGTAATAGATTCTTATCATGGTTTTCAATCAATAACCTTACTGATTACAATAAAGTAAAAGAACTAACAGACAAGTTTTTTGCAACGTATACCGATTTTTTGCAAAAACAGTATTAACAAAAACTTTTAATTACGGTAATTTTTGATCGTGGTTGTTATGTAGTATGCTTGCATGATATAATTTTTGATTGTTGGAGTGGATATGATTGACTTGGCTTTAGCTATACTCTATTTAGTTATCGTGAAGGTATGCACTTTTATGAAATGGGTTTTTCGATTTTGGTTTAACCTGCTACTTTTAGGTGCTATAGCGATAAAAAATGCCTTAATTGTGCAGTTTGACCGCTTTTTTTCTAGCGATTAATGATAAACAGCATACAGGGGGATAAAATGAATTACTCTTTTCATAAAGATGATGAGAATGATAAAATATTCAGTGTTTATGATCAAGATAATCCTGATGGTTTAGGGGAAATGTTGTTTTCTTTTGACGGCAAAACAGTATTTAATTTCTTTTGCGATTATCCTCATAAATTAAGCAATGATCAAATTGAATTGTTCAAAAAAGAAAAACCAATGTTGGCTAAATTGAAAGAGCCTCGATGACCTAACAGTAAACCTTCAAAATTGCTCTTTACAACCAAGCCTTTCTATGGCATGTGGATTATTTCGCGGGCTTTTGATCCGTTTGCAGGCCCTACAATGCCTCTTTCTTCCATCTGTTCAACAAGGCGTGCTGCTCGGTTGTAACCAATTTTTAGTCGGCGTTGGATATACGAGGCTGAGGCTTTTCCTGCTTGAACAACGATTTCTAAGGCCTTGTCATAAAGCGGGTCATCTCCTTCCGCATACAAAACAGGCTCAATTCCCTCATCCTCATCATCAACGAAAATCTCATCGTCAATGTACTCAGGCTCGCCATAGCCTTTAACAAACTCAACCACTTTTTCAACCTCATCTTCAGAGACAAAGGTACCTTGAATACGAGAAGGGAAGGGATCAATGGCGGAGGCATAGAGCATATCACCCTTGCCCAGCAGTTTTTCTGCACCCATTTGGTCAATAATAATGCGGCTATCCATTTTTGATGCAACCATGAACGCAATACGTGACGGAATATTTGCCTTGATTAAACCTGTGATAACATCAATTGAGGGGCGCTGTGTTGCAAGAACAATGTGGATTCCAACCGCTCGGCTCATTGCTGCAAGTCGTGCAACTGTTGATTCTAACTCCTTGCCAGTAGTAGCCATAAGGTCTGCAAACTCATCGATGATTACTACTATGTACGGCAACTTCTCTTGTGCAATGCTACGCTCTACAATGCGCCTGTTGTAGCTTTTAATATCACGAACGCCTAATCGGTCAAGCAGGGAATAGCGGCGCTCCATTTCACACAAGCAATATTGCAAGGCTTGAAAGGCTTTTTTAGGCTCGGTAATAACAGGCGTCAACAAGTGAGGAATATCGTTATAAAGCTTTAGCTCAACAATCTTTGGATCAATTAAAATCATTTTAACTTCTTGTGGGGATCGCTTGTACAGGATTGATAAAATCATACTGTTTACACAAACGGACTTTCCTGCTCCTGTTGATCCTGCAATTAACAAATGGGGCGTGCTTGCAAGGTCTAGCAGTTGTGCCTCCCCTGAAATATCTTTGCCCAGTACCACAGGGATTTCCATTTTTTTGAACGACGGCGTATCAGTCTCGATTAATTCCTTAAAACTTACGATTGCACGGTCTTTATTTGGCACTTCAATGCCAACGGCGTGCTTTCCTGGAATGGGGGCAACAATTCGCACACTTGATGCGGCCAAGCGAAGTGCAATATTGTCTTGTAAACCAACGATTTTTGCAAGCTTTACCCCAGGAGCGGGCAGTATTTCAAACATAGTAATAACAGGCCCTTTACGAATGCCTGTAACCTCTGCCTTGATTTTAAACTCACTGAGCGTCTCTTTCAAAACGCGCCCTGCATGTTGAGTTGCAGAGTCAATAACCCAATATTCCCCATCAGGATAGGTATTTAAAATCCCTTCAGTGGGAACATAATAATTTGCATAGCTTTGCTTTTGATAGGACGGATTTGCAACAAGAGCCTCTTTACAATCGCTTTCCTCTAAATCCTCGTCAAGCTCTTCTATTAAAAAGTTTGAAGAAGGTAAGTCCGCCTCACTTTCTTGCTCATCTGCACTGTACTGAGTATTTAGCACAAGGCTTTCCTCTTCACTAATCAAGTTATCCTGCCTAACAACCTCATCAAAATAAACATCATTTTCAGTGGCACTTGTTTCATCTCCACTAGAAAACCCCTTTTCAAAGTGATTTGTTAAGTCATGCTGCATAACTTGCTTGTTAAACTCTTTATTGTGTGCAGCTGCAATCACTGCAGTCTCAGCAGGGCTTGCACTAGGCTTGCTTTGTTCGTTTCGCTTAAGGTCAAGGAATACAACACTTTCTGGATCAACTTGGGGATTGAATTTTACTTCACGTGCATGATTAGTCGCTCTTTGCTCTTCATCAAGATTTTCTTCCTCATCGTTTTGATCAACCTCTTGCCCCATGATATCGTTGTTTTCTTCTATTATAACAGTATCAACTTGCGAAAAAGAATCGTCAAAATTGCTTACAAGAGGGTTTTTATCCTCTACTGTTTTTATAATTGTTTCAAAGACCGTGTCTGTTTCAACCTCTTGCGGCACTACATTCTCTTTTAGCTCGTTTGTCTCTGGATTGATAGAGAACATTTTTTCAATAAAGGACGCCTCTTTTTGTATAGTATTTTCAGAACTCTCTTTTTCTTGTGGGATTTTAAGATGTATCTGTTTAAGAAGCATGGGATCGGCAACATTAGGAGCGTTATATGAGTCTTTTGGCGTGGGCTTACAAATATCTATAATCATATTTATTACAATATATTCTATCACGCAAACAAGCAGTACTACACCAAGAACCGCAACCGCTTTAATAAGCTTCATAGAAGGGCTTCCTGTTTGTGTAATCATCATATATGTTTTTTCACCAAGCACAAAGGTAAAGAAAGGTAAAATGGATGATAATAAGTAGATGCCCCTTGCGGTACTCCACTTTTGCAAAAAGAGGGTAATTCCTGCTGTTAGGAGAAATATGGGTATAAGAAGGGATGAAAAGCCATAGAATGAAAAAACAATTGTGCCAATGGCAAGTATAGGGGATTGTATTCCAACGCTAATACCACTAGTACTTAAAAGTGAAGGTAATAAAAGTACCATACTAAAGGCTGCAAAAATAATTAACAAAAACCCTATTGTAAAATTCAACTGATTATTTTCTTTCATTTCAAAAACTCCCTCTTATATTCCCTTATCGGTTTTTTTTTAATGATTATTAGTGATAAAAATGGTGAAGATGAGTAGCTGTGCTTATCAACGTGTTCGCTTTCTAGCTTTTAATCTAAGCCCGCTGAGTATGAGTGCAAGTATTACTATTGACGGTGCTAGGTATACCTCTAGCAGAGTACTAGATACACCTCTAGTACTCAGTCAAAGACCGCACTACAAAAAATTTGACAAATATCAATAAAGGCCATACACTAAAGTAATAACAAATTATTAAAGGAGATTACTATGTTCAAAAATTTACAAAAGATTGGTAAGTCATTCATGCTTCCAATAGCTATTTTACCAGCTGCAGGATTACTTTTAGGAATTGGTGGAGCTCTTTCAAATGCAAATACTGTTAATGCTTATCCTTTCTTAAATATACCGATTCTACAAGGTATCTTAAAAGTTATGTCTGCTTCTGGAGAAGTCATCTTTGTTAATCTAGCTCTTATTATGTGTATTGGGCTTGCTATCGGATTAGCTAAAAAAGATAAGGGGACTGCTGGTTTAGCTGGTGCTGTAGCTTTTTTAGTTATGAACGCCTCTATTAAAGGATTGATTACAGCATTCAAACCTGAAGTAGGGTCTATCGATACAGGGATTGTTGGAGCTATTGTTATAGGTTCTTTAGTATCTTACCTACATAATAAATATAGCAATATTAAACTACCTACTGTTCTTGGCTTCTTTGGTGGATCAAGGTTTGTTCCTATTATTTCTTCTTTTGTGGCAATTGGAATTGGTATAATATTTTTCTTAATATGGCCAACATTTCAAGGATGGTTAACCTCTGCTGGAAAGTCTATTGCTAGCTTAGGAATTTTTGGAACTTTCCTTTATGGCTTTCTTTTAAGATTAAGTGGAGCTGTTGGATTACATCACATGATTTATCCTTTATTCTGGTATACTGAACTTGGTGGAACTGCTGAAGTTGCAGGAAAAGTTATTGTTGGAGCTCAGAATATTTTCTTTGCCCAATTAGCTGATCCTAATCATACTGGTCTATTTACTGAGGGAACTAGATTCTTTGCTGGACGTTTTGCTACTATGATGTTTGGTCTTCCAGCTGCTTGTTTAGCTATGTACCATTGTACACCTTTAAACAAAAGAAAACTTGTTGGTGGATTATTTTTAGGAGCTGCAATTACATCTTTTATCACAGGAATTACAGAGCCTATCGAATTTATGTTTTTATTTGTTGCTCCTTGGTTATATGGAGTTCATGCATTCTTTGATGGTCTATCTTTTCTTGTAGCTGATTTATTAAATATATCTATTGGAAATACATTCTCTGGAGGTTTAATAGACTTTACTCTTTTTGGTATTCTACAAGGAAATGAAGCGACTAATTGGATATATGTTTTAATAATGGGAGCTGCTTGGTTTGCTTTGTATTATTTTTCTTTTGTATTCTTAATTAAACGTTTCAACATTGCAACTCCTGGTAGAGAGGGAGTTGATGAAGAGATTAAAATAATAACTAAAGATTCTCTTTTTGAAACATCAAAAGAAGTTTTAGCAGCTCTTGGTGGAAAAGCAAATATCGATGATGTTGACGCTTGTATAACAAGACTTAGAGTATCGGTTAAAGATGTTTCTAAAGTTGATAAAGCAAAATTAAAAAGCCTTGGTGCAACAGGAGTTTTAGAAGTACAAGGTGGCATTCAAGCTATTTTTGGAGCTATGGCTGATCCTATTAAACAAAAAATAAATGAGATTATAGAAAATATTGATTAGGAAGATTGTATGAAAAGAGGTTTATAGTACACGATACTTTCTATACTGCATACAATATAAAAAGACTACACAGAGTGTAGTCTTTTTTGTTAATACTAATTATTCTACCGTGGAGAGTCTTCTCTATTAATGTCTGCCTGATGTGACTACGTTTATTAAGTGAGTCTTTATACAATTGTTTTGCACTCTTTTTGTTCTTAGGTTTTCAGTTAGAGCGTCTCTGATAAACCCTTAGTTTATTACCTTCTGTTTTATGGCTAGAAATTAAGTATTTTTCTTCTAATAATTCACAAAGCTCTTTATTCTCAGTGGAGAACTCTATTGTTGGATGATCACCGTCTGTTTTTATTAGCTTTGAGTATCCTTTCATATTGCCAACAATATTTTTAATAGCATTGTTTGAAATATTCTCTTTTTGTAATACTAAGATGTTTATTTTCTCCTTATTCTGAGGCATGGCAGTAATAACCTTTGTTATATCAATAGTAAGATTTGTTTTACATGTTGTATTAATAATAATTTGACCAATAGTAATTAAGTCATTATCCTCCGTTATAGTAGCCCATGCTTCAAAATTGATTAATAATAATTCTATCTTTTTACTCTCATCAATTTTATTATCTTTAAGTAAATATAACAAATCATCTTTTTCAACAGGAAAGTCTACATAGCTTTTTATAAACTCATCAAGATTTTGTTTTATTAATAAAGGAGTTAAATCACTGTGTTTATCTTGTATACCTGCGTAACTTTCTTTAGTTTATACAAGTTTTTTATTTGAAATTAAATATTCCATTTTCTCTTTCGTAATACTGCAATCTGAAAGTTTCTCGTAAAAATATGGATAAGCGTTCACTAATGCAGAAAGATTTACTAAAGATAGCTCTGGAAGTTCTACTAGTCTTGAATAAAAAGAGTCTACAAGGTCATTTGCTTCAAGCTCTTCTTTTGACAAGGTATTTATATTTTCTCCATTATTTAAGAATTCACTAAGAGCTTCATCAATTATATTGTTACTGTATTCAAAATAAGCCAAAATATTATTCGCAGTAGCTTCCATTTTATTGTTTTTTACAATACATGTCCAAAGACTAAAGCTACTTTCTTCATTTTCTGTCCAAAGACTAAAATGGCTTTCGTTATTTTCTGTTTGTTCATCGTCATTAGTCGTTTCTGCAGGCTCTTCCTCTGCTTTGTTATCCTTTTTAATTGCCTTTATATCTCTAATTTTAGCTTGACTATTTGTAATTAATTCTTCTTTGTCGCTATCTTCTATATATGTATTGTTTAATAAGGTAATAAAGCTTTCTTCATTTTCTTGTATTTTACTCCCCAATGGCAGTAAAACATTTCTAACAAAAAGCCTAATATCTTCATTTATATAGGTATGCATAGATTTATTAGGAATGCTTAAAAGTTGTGTATAATAATCAACAATAGGAGCTTGAACATCTGGCTTATAAAAACCTATGACTATATTAAAACTATTAGTAGATATAGTATATAAGTTATTGTCTATTAATACTTGCAAAATAGGAAACCCTTTCATATCTTCATCTAACTCAAGGGTAATAGATAATTCTTGTAATTTTTGTGGGACTATGTACTTATCTATAACTGCCCTATATAAAAAAGCCTTGTTGTTGTTAATCATATCTTCATACTCTGCTTGGTTATGATCAACTTTTACATTTATAAAGAAATTATAAAAGACATCGAAGTCTATGGGGTTAAATAAGTCACTTGCCCATGTTGCATTTACCATAGCAATATCATATACGGACTGATAAAAGTACTCAATATCGGTATTCCTGTATTGATTAAAAAAACTCTTTGCTTTATTTGATGCTTCATACTTTAGCATAGTTCTAATAAAGGAATTTAAGTTATCAGACTTGTTTTCTAGTAAATAATCGAGCAAAGAGTTATTTAATATTGCATAATTGTGCCAGTCATTATTACTAAGTCTATTTATAACATTTTTGTGCTTATTTAAAGCAATTTCAAAACTAGGCTCTCCATAGCTTTTAACTAAACGCAAAAAATCCTTATCAGTTCTTGATAAAACACCTTCATAAAAGTACGACATATAGTCGAAGTAATCTTCTGTTATACGACCATTACGTAATAGATAGCTAATAAAATCTTTATTAATTGTATTCGTGCTAGGCAGTATTTTATCTAAGCCCACTTCGTTTAATAGTGCAGATAGAGACTGGTTTGAAAGATTTATAATTTGATCATGTGCCACTTCGATTCCTCTTTCTAATTGATCAATTTTACCACTTATTTTCTGGTTAATTAATGATTCTCGTTCTGCATACGATAAGGTTGGATGTACCTCTGTTTCAATTTGAGCAAATGAGTACGTAAAGCTACTTGATACTATCTGCCTACCATAATAATTATTATAATTATTATATACTGTAAAGTTAGTTCCTGTTCTCAAAGCTTCAAATTTTTCATCTGATGTATAATAATAGGGAGATTCTTTTATATAAGTATCTTGAGACTTTTTTGCAAAAATAGCGGCTATGTATATAAGGCGTAATTCTTTAATACTCATTTCTAGTAAAGAACCGAGCATTGTTATTTCTTCTTGTTTATCTTGTATCTCTTTTTCTAGTCTATCTTGCTTGTTCTTAATAAGCTCTTTTTTGTTTGCAAAGATAGCATAAAGTTCCCCTCTATTACATCCTAGTTCAGCAAAATCCTTAGGGTGCAGGTTTTTGTACAAAATGAGGGCAAAGATCTTATTTCTGTTGTGAGGTTCTTTACAGCCCTTCTTTTTATCATAGTAATCTTGATTTATTTTTTTATCATATATGATAAACTCATTAATACAGTTTTTTAATAAACGCATATCATCAATATATAAACCAATGTCTTGTAAAAAGCCTTCGTCTAAATACTTTAATGGTGTATTGGGGTTTTCTTTTCTTTGTGTAATTAAGATGTCTGCAGAGTTTTGGCTTGTAATAACAGGTATAACAGGTATAATAAATTCAAAAAACTTTGTACGTTCACAATCTGTAAAAACTTCATCACGTAAAGCATAAATAAATATAATACGTCTTTTTATTGGCTCATAATTATTGAGCGTGTTGTTAAGTTCTCTTAGTTTAACAAATATTTCAGTGTTTTCAAATCTATCAATATCCTCAAATATAACTACCTCATACTTTGTTGCTTCAAAAAAGTATAAGATTTCATCAAGGTATCTGTTTAATAAGGATTCATTATTAACATCATCTATGCCTAAATCAATACTTTGAATACTCAATTTGCTTAATTGAATTTTATTAATAAAGCGAATTACATAGACTAAAAAGTACCCTAAAACAAGGACGAGTATTACTAAAGAAATAGAAGTCCATACCAAATGTTGTGTTAATAGTTGCCTTAAGTTTTGCACATGCGTTTGTGCAAATAAAAAAAAGGCAGAGGCTCCTAGTGCAAATATACAGGATGCAATACCAAGAGTCTTCCTCTGTGATAAATTATTAATACGTTTAAATCGTGAAAAGGGAAATCTTTTTCCTGCTTGTCTGTAGAAAAACTGCTGTAATATGCTTTTTTCAATCTTGTGTAATTCCTGTTCAAGCTTTTTATGTTGCTCTGTCTGCCTTATGTTGTTCTGTCTGTTTATCTCTTCTTGGGTATTACTTTGTGAGTTGCAGTCTTTTTCCATTGCAAAGCATGCAAGAGATATATTAAGAAATGCTTTTTTAGGTCTTGCTTTTTTGTATGATGCGATAATAGAGCTTTTACCGCAGCCATTTGCCCCTACAAGGGCAACTATTCTTTTAGGATCGTCCCCTAAATCAATGGTTAGTTTTTTAAATCGTTTATAGCTGTTTAATTCTAGTCTCTTTATCCTCACCCCCTCTCCTTATTCTGTCCAGATGGTGTCGATTTCTTTCATTAGTCTGTCGGTGTGGGTGAGGGCTACGATGATTTTTTGGTAGTGTAGTATGTCGTCAAAGTTGAGGGTTCTGTCTTTGCGGTCTTTGAGCCATTTTTGGGCTGGTTGGTAACCGCCTATGTAGAAGTTCCATGCAACGTTTGGCACGTTTGCAAAGTATTGTGTATCATTTATATACACATTGCCGTCCTCATACTTAACCTTTACTACTTGGTTGGTGCCGTCTATGGGGTATTCGGTTATGTAGTTTTCTACAGTGGGGCTTTCAAGCAGGTGTATTTGCCGTATTTGGCTTCCAATCTCTACTAATTGCCAAAAGCTTTGCCCGTCTTTGGGGTACGGCACACGAGGAAAGTCTATCTTTAAGAACTCTTTGTACTTTTCACGGTAGCTTGGGCAGTGCAATACGGCATAAATGTAATCAAGCACATCGATAGGGGCAAAGCTATCGTGGGTTTGCTCTTTTTCGCAGACAAAGGGAATGCCCAGCTTTTGGGCTATCTTTTCTATTATATCTGTATTGAGGTTGGGAGTACGCTTTGACTGCACTTCAAGGAGGCTTTGTTGTGTGCTTTCTGGGTAGAGATAGAGAGGGAAGATGGAGTCAATGCTAACACTGTCGGAACGTATATATCCAGTAGAAATAATATTATTTGATATAAAATAATAGGAGATTGGATTAGATGATGGTTGTCTATTTACTGTTACTAATCCGATGTTTTCTCCTTTAAGGAAGTGTTTCATCACTTCATTCCTTGGATAGCAATGAAATCCCTTTGATTTCCCTGTGTAATATGTCCATTTGTCATCAAAAGGGCGATACGATATTTTCGTAAAAGCTCCTTTGCTTGGAAAGTTCTCTTGTAAATCTTTTCTTGCATAGTTTACTTGCCAATCGCGTACATCTTTTCCTAAGTTAAAGCGTCCTCTTGCTGTTTCATCATCTAATTGCAAAAACTCCTTTATTGTATCCTCAACCTCTTGCCTAGAATTATGAACAGTAAAAGAGTCTCGTGCCGTAACTATTCCTACATTATTTAAGGGGAATAACTCATTTAAGGAAAATCCTTTATCATACGAGCTTTGTGCGCCAAAGTCTTTGTTTACAAAAAAGTAGTTGGGTGCAATATTCGGCAGTTCTTTATACTCAACAGAAGAAAGGCTATTTTCAGTTAGAAAGGCATATTTATCCTCACGCGTTCCGTATAAGTCGTAGTGAAACACTTTGCCCAGTGCATTCTTTTTCTTTTTACCTGTCTTTATAAAAAGGGTAATAGCAACGCCTTGCATAATGTCAAATACATTTTGGTCAGCACTCCCATCGGGGCATACTTCTTTCTTTTTGCTATTGCCGTGTAAGTCAATGGTATATATTTTATCGTAGGTCTTAAGCAAGTTCCATCGCATTCCCCTAAAGGTAGGGTTATCTAAAAAGCCATGCGGATTAATAAAGGCTAATATGCCACTGCCGTTCTTTTCTATAAAGTGTTGCCCATAGCGAAGAAACTTTACATAGTCATCATTTATCCATTTAGGGTTACGCTCATTTAGCTTATCTTTACTGTCAGGCTCTTTTTTATAATCCTCCATGAGTTGCATTATCCACTCGCCCTTGTTAGCACTTTCACCACTATAGGGAGGGTTTCCTATAATACACATGACAGGGGTGTCCCGCTTAATGTAGTTAGCAGCATTTGCTTCGTTACTCAGCCAGCTTGCAAAAATCGTTCCTGTGTCGGGGTGATGCTCTTCAAGGCTATTAGTTAAAAACACTCTAAAACGCTGGTCTTTAGTTGGGGTAAAGCCTGTTTCGCTTAAAAGCAAGTCAAGCTTAAGGTGTGCCATAGCATAGCTTGCCATAAGTAATTCAAAGCCATTAAGGCGCGGCAGAAGGTGGGTTTCTACATAGTTGCTCCAAATGCCTTGCTGGCCACGAAACTTTTGATGAACCAGCCGTATAACCTGAGCAAGAAAAGTCCCCGTCCCTGTAGCAGGGTCAAGGATTTGCACACGATGCACCTCTTGAGAAAGCGTCTTTTTTCCCTTAGGGTCTTCTACTTTGATAGTTGTTTTGCTTGTGTCGGCAAGCCCTTGCGGTAAGTCAAACTCGGTTTTAAGAATATCATCTACACAGCGCACAATAAAATTAACCACAGGAGCTGGCGTATACCATACACCGCGTGCTTTTCGTAAGGCAGGATCATAGGCACTCAAAAAGTCCTCGTAAAAGTGAATAATAGGGTCTTCCATTTGTGTGCTTTTGCCATAGTCTTTAAGCATGTCATGCACATTGCACGCAATAAAAATAGAAAGCAAGTCATCAACAACCCATTTAATACGGTCATCAACATCAAGGCCTGCAATGTAGCCAAATAGTTTTTTAAGAAAGGGATTTGACTTAGGAATAAGATCATACGCTTCTTGGCGAGTAAAGGTTTGTAAAGAGGCATCATGATAGCGAGCGGCAAACATTCCGTAGGCAATCGTTTGTGCATACACATCGGCAAAGCTTTTAGGACTTATATCATGAATAAGGATTTCTTTGAATGCATACATTTGATCTTTTAGGGTACTGTCTTCTTGGTTATCCTCATCACTGGTAAGGGCTTTTTCAATTACTTCTGATAAAAGGCGAGCCTTGTCTGCCATCATTTGTGCAAGCTTTTTGCTACTGGTAATGGTTTGCCCCCTACAAGAGCAAAAGTCTTTAATATAGCGTTCAAACTGACTAAAGTTTTCTGTAAGCGGAACAATGCCCTTATCGGTGAGTGTTGCAATCGTAATACGGGTAATAAGTTGCTGATCACGGTAGATTAAAAAGCTTACATAGTCAGTAAAAATAATGTTTGAAAGGGATGCTTTGTAGCGATCAAACTGCTCCTTGTTGCCTGTTTTCTTTACACCTTCAAGGTCAGCATCACCAATATCTTTAGCCTCAATAAAGCCAACAGGAATATCTTTATGAGTAAGAATATAATCAGGCGCACCACACTTTTGTCGCTTAGGCTCGTTAGTGGCTCGAATGGTTGGCACTAAAGACTCAACCAACTGTTGCAAGTCCCCCCTAAACGTATGCTCGGTAGAATTTCCTAACTTGTAGCGTTTGTTAATACTGTCAATATACTCACTAATTGTCATGATGAGCTCTCCCTTATTTTTGTTATATACATACTACCATGCTTTATATGATTACACAAGGAACACTACACGCAAAACAAACAAGCCGTATCCCCTATGCAACAAATATACCGCTCAGCCTACCCCTACTAGTAGAGTACTACTACCTCTAGCAGAGCGCTAGATACACCTCTAGTGAAGTACTAGATATACCTCTAGTAGAGCGCTAGATATACCTCTAGTGAAGCGCTAGATACACCTCTAGTGAAGTACTAGATACACCTCTAGTAGAGCGCTAGATACACCTGTAGTAGAGTGCTAGATACACCTCTAGCAGAGCGCTACTACCTCTAGTGAAGTGCTAGGTATACCTCTAGCGGAGCGCTAGGTATATCTGTAGTAAAATAAATGTTGACAAATACCAATAAACGCCATACACTAGAGTAACAATAAGTTACTAAAGGAGATAACTATGATGGATAAGAACACAGAGCTTTTATTTATTGCCATAGAAAAAGAAACAGAAGATCTTGAACAAGTAATAGAAGCACTAAAAAAAGGAGCTGATGTTAATCATCAAGATGCAAACGGATGGACTGCTTTAATGAAAGCTTCATCTAGGGGGTATTTAAATATTATAAAGCTCCTTGTAGAAAAAGGAGCTGATGTTAATCTGGAAGATAAAGAGGGATGGACTGCTTTAATGAAAGCTACTTATGAAGGGCGTTTTCCAGTAGTAGAGTTACTAGTAGAAAAAGGAGCGGCTGTTAATCATCAAGAGAAAAAGGGATGGACTACTTTAATAAAAGCTTCATCTAGGGGGTATTTTCCTATTGTAAAGTTGTTAGTAGCAAATGGAGCAGATGTTAATCATCAAATTACTAGTGACGAAGCTGCAGGTGTGACCGCTTTAATGCTTGCGTCTTCTGAAGGACATTTAGCTATAGTAGAGTTCCTTGTAGCTAACGGTGCTGATATTAACCATCAAGTTACTAGTGTCGAAGATGCAGGTATGACAGCTTTAATGGGAGCGGTTTCTGAAGGACACTTAGCTGTAGTAAAGTTGCTTGTGGCAAAGGGAGCTAATGTTAGTCTGCAAGATAAAAATGGAAAGACTGCTCTTGATTATGCAGGCTATGCAGGACATGACGATGTGGTAGAATACTTAGAACCCTTGCTATAAAGCCTGACCCAAAGTTGACAAATACCAATAAACGCCATACACTAGAGTAACAATAAGTGATTAAAGGAGATAACTATAATGGATGAAAATACAGAGCTTTTATTTACTGCTGCAGAAGAGGGAAACCTTGAACAAGTAAGAGAAGCACTAAAAAACGGTGCTGATGTTAATCATCAAGATGCAAACGGATGGACTGCTTTAATATGTGCAGCTATTCTGGGTGATTTACCTACTGTAGAGATCCTTATAGCACAGGGAGAAAATGTTAACCAGCAAGATGCAAATGGAAGGACTGCTTTAATGTGGGCTATTTGTAGTGGACACCTAAATATCGCTGAATTGCTCATAAAAGAAAATATTGATGTTAATCTGCAAGATAAAAATGGATGGACTGCTTTAATGTGGGCTATTTGTAGTGGACACGTAAATATCGCTGAATTGCTCATAAAAGAAAATATTGATGTTAATCTGCAAAATACAAATGGATGGACTGCTTTAATGATAGCTATTTATATGGGATACGTAGATATCACTAAATTACTCATAGAGGTAGGGGCAGATGTTAATCTGCAAGATAAAAATGGATGGACTGCTTTAATGATAGCTATTGAAAAAAAACACTTAAGTATCGCTCATTTGCTTATAGGTGTAGGAGCTGATGTTAATCTGCAAAAAGAGAATGAATGGACTGCTTTAATGCGTGCAGCTTTAAATGGAGATATCCCTAGTGTAAGATTTCTTTTGACAAATAGGGCGGATGTAAATCATCAAAACACAAATGGATCAACTGCTTTAATGATAGCTATTTGTATGGGACATTTAAATATCGCTGAATTGCTTGTAAAGGAAAATATTGATGTTAATCTGCAAAATAAAGATGGCTGGACAACTTTATTCTTTGCGGCTCAAGCGGATCTTTTACCTATTGTAAAGTCTCTTGTATCAAAGGGAGCAACTGTTAATCAGCAAGATAAAATGGGTTGGATTGCTCTTGATTATGCACGTAATGCAGGACATAACGATGTAGTAAAATTCCTAGCCTCCTTGTAGTAAAGCACCAACAGAACTAACAAAGAATCTTGGAATACCGAATACTAGTACTATAAGGTCACCGCTTATAGTGCTATAAGGAAATCATTTATAGTACTATAAGGGCATCGCTTATGCTACTATAAGCAAACTATTTATAGTGTTATAAGGGAACTGCTTATACTACTATAAGGGCACTCTTTATAGTGCTATAAGGGCATCGATAATACTAGTACTCACGTACGCAGTACTGCATAAGAGATAAAAAAAAGACTACACTGAGTGTAGTCTTTTTTGTTTAGCTTTGAAAAGCTTAGCTTTATAAAGCTTAGCTCTACAAGCAGCATGTAAAGCCTGCTTTAGTAACCTACGTTGTGAACAACGTTAGGTTACGTGGAGTTTGTACTTAAATCGTCCAACTTTGACCTCTTTTGTTGAAGTACCACAGTCAGTAACTTTAGTACGAACTTCAATCCAATACATGCCACTTTCCAGAGTAAAGGGAATATTAATAATCAGTAGCGTGGGTTTGTTTTGTGCAGGATGGGGGCATTTGATTTGTTCTCCCATCTCATTAATCAAAAAGACTCCTTGTTCACTGTCATCTTCATCAAACTTAAGGTGTTTGCCTATAAGGTCAATGTTACCGCCTTTGGTTACGGTGTTGTCAATGCTACGGGTGTTAATGTCTTTAACCTCAGAGATAAAAGGATTGGTGAATGACGCATCTCCTTTAGAGACTTTTACTTGTGAAAACTTGTTTTTAAGATAGCGGCCTAAGCTTGCTCGTATGCAAATAGTATGACGTGATGGATCAAAGGTGTCATCCATGCCATAAAACTTGCCTTTGATACTAAAGCGAGTGTTGATAATTGATGTGTTAAGGGGTCTTCCGTCCTCTAGTAACTCGCCAATAATCTCCCCATACAACTGAAGAAATGCTGCTATATCAGTTTTTGTAAGGGTGGTTCCTCGCCTTGCCATAAGATTAATCAACTCCTCATCAGTGCAAGAGCGATTCTCGTTGACTTGAGCCATGTAGGATAGCTCTTTTTTGTCCAATGGGTTTTTTCGTAATGAATATTCTAACATAGTTTTCCTCCTGTTAAAATAATACATAAGATTGTAGCATTGAATACTAAGCATAGATGTTAAGCATTGAATGCTAGTCTTGAATACTAAGCATAAATGCTAGCATTACATGCTACAACACAACAACATGAACGATACATAGGAATATGAGCTCAATACCCCTATTACCTGTAATGACCATTATTCATAATGGTATTTCAGATAATTTTATAATCGGATGAATGCGTGTAGTCTTTAATATGTATTTAATACGTATTTACGTAAATGTATGATAAAAAATACTTCTCGTAGCATGGTGTGCAAAGAGGCTTTTACACGCAATCTTTTGTGCAGTGCTTTGATTGCAATCCTTGATTGACCGTAATCATCATAATAGATATACTTGTAGGTATTATGGACAAATTAATTATAAAGGGTGCCAGAGAGCATAATTTAAAGAATATAGACATTGAGTTGCCACGTGATAAGCTCATTGTTATTTCAGGGTTGTCAGGTTCTGGTAAGTCTTCTCTTGCCTTTGATACTATCTTTGCAGAGGGGCAGCGTCGCTATGTTGAAAGCCTTTCAGCCTATGCTCGTCAGTTTTTAGGGCGAATGGATAAGCCAGACATTGACTATATTGAAGGGCTCTCTCCTGCTATTTCTATAGAGCAAAAAACAACGCATCGCAATCCGCGCTCAACAGTCGGCACGGTTACTGAAATTTACGATTACTACCGTCTTCTTTTTGCCCGTATAGGTAAGCCGCACTGTCCAAACTGTGGCAAGCAAATACAAGAACAAACAACCGATCAGATTATCGATACTATTTTGTCGTGGGAGGATGATTGTCGGGTGCAGATTCTTGCCCCTGTTATCCGCGGTAAAAAGGGAGAGCATCAAAAGATTATCGAAGATGCAAGAAAGGCAAGCTACCTACGGGCTCGCATTGATGGGCTTATTGTTGAGCTTGATGAGTCTATTAAGCTTGATAAGCAAAAAAAGCACACTATTGAGCTTCTTATTGACCGCATTAAAATCTCAAATGGTATACGTAAGCGTCTTGCAGACTCAGTTGAGGCGGCTTTGACGGCGGCTAATGGCATTATGATTGCCCTTAAGCAACAGGGGGATTCATGGCAAGAGGTTTTCTTTTCTCAAAAGAATGCATGCCATGACTGTGCTATCTCTTTTCCTGAACTACAGCCGCGTCTTTTTTCGTTTAACAATCCCTTTGGGGCGTGTCCTGAATGTACAGGGCTTGGCGAGAAGATGGAGTTTGACCTTGACTTAATTATTCCAGATAAAACCTTGTCGTTTATGGATGGGGCAATCGCTCCGTATAATCCTGACTCGGCATGGAACTATACTCGCTTTAAGGCGGTCGCTGATCACTATGGGTTTTCTCTTGAAACGCCTTTTAATAAGCTTTCAAAAAAGCATCGGGACTTTCTGTTGTATGGCACAGGGGAGCAAAAGATATCGTACCGCTATGAAAAGCAAGATGGTAGTGGCTTTTTTAACTATCATCAGCCATGGGCAGGGGTCTTTGCGGACTTAAAGCGTCGCTATGCAGAAACCTATTCTGAGGGGCAGCGTGAGAACCTTGAAAAATACATGCAGCACCGTTATTGTGAAAGCTGTAAGGGTATGCGATTAAAGCCTGAAGCCCTTGCGGTCACGGTGGGTGGCAAGAATATATTTGATCTTTCTAAGCTGTCGGTAGGGGATTCTATCACCTTTTTTGAGGCAATTGACTTTACGCAAACAGAAGCAACGATTGCTCAGCAAATAATGAAAGAGATTAAAGATCGTCTTACCTTTATGAAGAATGTGGGGCTTGATTACTTAACCTTGGAGCGCCAAGCGGCAACACTGTCGGGAGGGGAGGCACAACGGATTCGCCTTGCAACACAGATTGGCTCAAGCTTGGTGGGTGTTTTGTATATTTTGGATGAGCCTTCTATTGGGCTGCATCAGCGTGATAATCAGCGTCTTATTGATACGCTTTTGTACCTGCGAGACCTTGGCAATACGCTTATTGTTGTTGAGCATGATGAGCAAACCCTGCGTACTGCCGATTGGGTGGTGGACTTGGGGCCGGGGGCTGGAGTGCACGGGGGGCATATTGTTGCTCAAGGCACGCCACAGGATGTTATGAAGGTTAAAGAAAGCCTTACAGGGCAATATCTTGCAGGAACACTAGTGATGGAGACGCCCAAAGAAAGACGGGTTGGCAATGGTCAGTATATTAGCCTTGAGGGGGTTACTGAGCATAATCTAAAGGATGTGTCGGTAAAGATTCCGTTGGGGGCTTTTACCTGTATTACAGGGGTTTCTGGGTCGGGTAAGTCAACCTTGCTCAGCGATGTTTTTTATCCTGCGGTGTCTAACTCGATTATGCGCTCAAAGATTCCTTGTGGGGCGTTTAAAAAGATTTCTGGCTTAGAGCATATAGACAAGGTGATTAATATTGATCAAAGTCCTATTGGACGGACGCCACGATCAAACCCTGCAACCTATGTGGGTGTTTTTAACGGTATTCGTGATTTGTATGCAAGTCTTCCTGAGGCAAAGGTTCGTGGGTATAAGGCAGGGCGTTTTAGCTTTAATGTTAAGGGCGGGCGATGTGAGCATTGTCAGGGGGCTGGAACAATAACGATTGAAATGAACTTTTTGCCTGATGTGTATATTGCTTGTGATGTTTGCCATGGTAAACGATTTAATCAAGAAACGCTTGAAGTTCAGTATAAAGGAAAGAATATAGACCATGTGCTTAATATGACGATTGAAGAGGCGGCACAGTTTTTTGAGCATATTCCGCATATTGCCCGTAAGATGGAAACCTTGTTATCGGTGGGGCTGGGGTATATTAAGCTGGGGCAGTCGGCATTAACGCTCTCAGGTGGGGAGGCTCAGCGAGTAAAGCTTGCTAATGAGCTTGCACGACGCTCTACGGGTAAGACAATCTATATCTTAGATGAGCCAACAACGGGGCTACACTTTGCTGATGTAAAGCAACTTATGGAAGTTATTCAAAGGCTTGTAAACCAAGGTAATAGCGTGGTAATGATTGAGCATAACCTTGATGTAATCTTGCAAGCCGACTACCTTATCGACATGGGGCCTGAAGGAGGCTTTCGTGGAGGGACTATTGTTACCAGTGGAACGCCAGAGCAGGTTGCCCAATGCAAAGAATCGCATACAGGCTTTTACATTAAAGAGCAAATTGAGCGAATGCAAAAACAGTAGCGGTTGTGGTTGTGGGGTATTGGGGTTAGGGAGATACTACGGTGCGTTTTTATTAAATACTCACTTCACTTGAAAAAAAAATGAATTACGCGTATAATCAACAGTACATCAAGCTTTGCTGTCATTCTAATTTTTAAAGAGGTGTTTTATGAAGACAAATACTATAGTTCCCGCTTTTTTACTTAAGCATAACTTTCCTGTAAAAGGGCCAGATATTAATGCAGTAATTGATGCATTGCTTTTTGATATGCAGGCAGGGCTTGATTCTGAGGTAAATGCTACTGCTACTAACATTAATGCTATGAGTGCTTCTGAGCCTATGATTCCTACGTGGGGCTTACCACCACAAGAAGAGCCTAAAAATAAGTCAGTGATTGTAATTGATGCAGGGGGGACTAACTTTCGATCTTGCATAGTTAATTTTGATAAGGATGGCACTCCAACGATTGCTCACTTGGAAAAATGTGCAATGCCTGCCAGTGAGCGAGAATACACAAGGGAAGAGTTTTACTCAAAGATTGCACAAAACCTTGATCACTTAAAAGAGGTAGCATCTGCATTGCCTGAAATCCGCATTGGGTTTTGTTTCTCGTATGCAATTAAAATTACAAGCGATGGGGATGGAGAAGTCATTTCTTTTTCTAAGGAAATTAAGGCTAAAGAAGTGGTTGGCTCGTTGGTAGGAAAGTCTTTAAGCGAAGCTTTAGTAAAGCGTGGCTGGAAAAAGCCTGCAAAGATCATGCTGTTAAACGATACGGCAGCCGCTCTCCTTGCTGGTGCTTCAACGGCACAAAATGGACGTAAGTATTCATCATATATTGGTTTAATTTTGGGTACGGGAATGAACTCTGCGTATATTGAACCAAATCCTATAAAGAAGATTACTGATGCAAAGCACGCGTGCCCACAAAGTCAGATTGTGGTGTGTGAGTCGGGCATGTTTAATAAGATTGGACGATCTGATTTTGATCTGATTTTAGATAGACAAACCAACTATCCTGACATGTATACCCTTGAAAAAATGTGTTCGGGGGCATATCTTGGGCCTTTGGCGAAGATAGTTTTACAGACGGCAGCACAAGAAGGGCTCTTTAGTTCTCCTGTAGCTGAAGCGTTATTGTCTTTGCCTGCATTAGAGTTACGTGATATGGATCAGCTTTTATATACCCCGCATAATACAACAACAGTTCTTGGCAGTATTGCAAGCAAGGGATCTCCCTCTGATTGTGAAACTATGTGCTTATTGCTTGATAACGTGATTGAACGATCGGCACGATTAACCAGTGCGGTAATTTGTGCAAGTGCAATAAGAAGTGGTGCTGGCAAGAATGCTAGTTTACCTATTTCTATTTTGTGTGAGGGAACGTCCTTTTATAAAACACATAACTTACAAGATCGTATCCGCTGGCATTTAAATGAGCAATTAATCACCAACAGAGGCATTTACTATGAATTAATTACGCTTGATAATGCCATTACACTTGGTGCTGCAATCGCAGGATTGTAATCACAAGATTGTAGTAAACTGTTCTTGCCTGTGCTTGGGCTAATACAATTTGATATCTATTTGTGCGATGGGTGAAGTGTGTGCCTGTGTAGCTTTGTGTGCTACTATGCACTACTATGCGTCAACAGCTTTTGAGTGCTCTTTTTTGCTCTAGCTCATTGAACAATCTCGTTTTTTTTGGTATGCTAGTAACTTAATTTGTATGTTTTGGAGAAAATTACCACAGTATGGAAGAAATAAAGACAAATGAAGGTGGAACAGTTGTTCCAATTGCGATAGAGGATGAAGTAAAAAAGGCGTATATTGACTATTCAATGTCAGTTATTGTTAGCCGTGCCTTACCTGATGTGCGAGACGGCTTAAAGCCTGTTCACAGACGTATTTTGTACGCAATGGAAGAAATGGGTTTGCGTCCAAACACTCCAACAAAAAAATGTGCTCGTATTGTTGGTGATGTACTGGGTAAGTTCCATCCACATGGTGATGCCTCCGTTTACGATGCCTTAGTTCGCTTGGCACAAGACTTTTCTCAGCGCTACATTGTTATTAAAGGGCAGGGGAATTTTGGTTCAGTTGATGGCGACCCTCCTGCAGCCTATCGTTATACAGAAGCAAAGCTGAGTAAGGTCTCTGAATACATAATTAATGATATAAAAAAAGATACGGTTGATTTTGCTCCCAACTTTGATGACTCCATGCGAGAGCCAACGGTGCTTCCTGGAGCATTTCCCTTTTTGCTTGCCAATGGATCAAGCGGAATTGCTGTTGGTATGGCAACGAACATGCCACCGCATAACTTGTGCGAAATTGGGGCTGCGGTCAGCTGTTATATTGATAATCCTGATTGTAGCATTGATGACTTAATGGTGCATATCAAAGGCCCAGACTTTCCTACCGGTGGAATTATTTTTGGGCGGCGTGGTATTAAGCAAGCGTACCGCACAGGACGGGGCAAAGTCTCTGTTCGTGGACGATTTAATATTGAAGTTGATAAAAAAGGCAAAGAGACAATCGTCTTTACTGAAATCCCGTACCAAGTAAATAAGGCACGCCTCATTGAACGGATTGCGCAGCTTATGCGAGATAAGGCAATTGACGGAATTAGCGATATTAACGATGAGTCTGACCGTGAAGGTATGCGTATTGTCATTGAGCTTAAGCGCGGAGCGATTGCAAAGCTTGTGCTTAATCAGCTTTTTTCACATACCGCATTGCAGTCAACCTTTGGTATTATTAATCTTGCCCTTGTTAATGGACGGCCTGAAGTTCTTACGCTTAAGGCATTGGTATCAAAGTTTGTTGAGCATCGCCAAAACGTTATTACACGGCGGACACAGTTTGAGTTACGCAAGGCAGAAGAGAGAGCCCATATTTTACGCGGCTTAATCATTGCCATTCAAAATATTGATGAGGTAATTAAGATAATTAAGGCCTCAAAGGATATTGACGGGGCAAAAAAAGCTCTTATGGAGCGATTTGCTCTTGATGAAGTGCAATCTCAAGCAATTGTTGATATGCGACTTGGCCGCTTAACAGGCTTAGAAATCAAAAAGCTTGAAGCAGAACTTGCTGAACTTGAAGCACTTATCGCTCATTTGGTAGATCTTCTAGCTCATCCTGAAAAGATTTTAGCAATCATCAAAGAAGAGACTGCTGAGCTTGTTACAAAGTTTGGTGATCAAAGGCGAACGGATATTATTAGCGATGAGATTGAAGAGTTTAATATAGAAGATTTAATTAAAAATGAAGAAATGGTTGTATTGATATCAAATCTTGGTTATATAAAACGCCTTCCTGTAACGGCTTACAAGGCACAAGGGCGAGGTGGAAAAGGTTCAAACAGTACAAAGCTTGTTGAAGATGACTTTATTAATCAAATTTTTATTGCTTCAACGCATGATTATGTAATGTTTATCACTAATGAAGGTAAATCCTACTGGGTGAAGGTGCATGAAATCCCTGAGGCAAGTAAAAACTCCCGTGGGGCACATATTAAGGGGCTTTTAACCGTCTCTGGCAACGAAGAAATTACGACTGTTGTGGCTTTAACTGAGTTTAGCGATGAGCAATATTTATTTATGGCAACGGCTGCAGGCGTGGTGAAAAAGGTTAAAACAAGTGAGTTTAAAAACGCTAAAATACGGGGCATTCGGGCAATTAACCTTGATGACGGCGATAAATTGGTTAGTGGTATTCTCACTAATGGAAGTGAGGAAGTCTTTTTAATTACGCGACGAGGAAAGGCCTTGCGTATTTCTGAAGGCGATGTGCGTGCAATGGGCAGAAGCTCTCGTGGTGTTACAGGAATTCGATTAGCACAAGGCGAT
>JBOFSR010000015.1:0-5266 GCA_051651645.1 Treponemataceae bacterium
ATTGATTAGAGCATAAAAAAAGGAGGTTAGATATATTTCTAGTCTCCTTTTTTTTGTAATATCGTTGCATATACTGAAATAAGTTTCGTTATGAAACTCGTTCAGTCGTGCAATAACTCGCCTTGTTGTTTTCGCTGGCGGTTACACTTAGGTGTTTTATTTTCCAACGCAAAATTCACTAAAAACTGCATCCAAAATATCATCGCTACATGTTTCTCCTGTAATCTCGCCAAGCACAAAAAGTGATTCTTCAAGATCTTCAATAACTGCGTCAAGAGAAAAGCCTTGCTCAATAGCTTGTAATGCATGATCAACAGATCTTAAAGCTTCTTCTATAGCAAGTTTTTGTCTTTTTGAGCCAATTCCCGCACTGCTCGCTTCTGTTGAATGATTTGCAGCTGGATCAATAAAAAATAGTTTTATTTTTTTTGATAAATCATGTAGTCCTGTATTCTTTTTAATACTGATTTTTACGACCTCAAACGGCAGTGAAATATCATTGTTAAGTAAGTCAACCTTATTGGCAACGATGACAAGGGGGATTTTTTTGTTTTGTAGATTTTTTATAAAATGAAGCTCATCGTCAGTCAGTTTTTGGGAGCAATCAAAAAGATACATAACCATATCTGCATCCTCGACTAGCTGTAAGGCTCGAGTAACGCCTTCTTGTTCAATAACATCCGCCGTTTCTCTAATTCCTGCAGTGTCAAAAAGTCGAACAGGAATGCCGTCTATTGAGAGTGTACTTTCAAGCCAATCGCGTGTTGTGCCGTGAATATCAGAGACAATTGAGCGGTTTTCCTTCAAAAGAGCGTTGAACAAGCTAGATTTTCCCGCATTTGTTTTTCCCAGTAAAATAATTTTTATTCCCTCTTGATAGAGTTTTTCCGTTTTCCAGCTTTCTTGTAGAGCTGTCAATTTTTCTTGCACCGCTAAAATCCGTTTTGGATTAAAATGGGTGGTAATATTTTCTTCATCCTCAGGGTATTCAATGCCAACGTCAATTTCTGCAATCGCACTAATAATATTTTTTTTCACGGCCATAATCTCATTGAATAAATTGCCTTGCAGACGGTTCATTGCATGATTGCGACTTTCTTCTGTTTGGGCATCAATGATTTCTCGAATTGCCTCAGCCTTTGTCAAATCTGTTTTGCCGTTTACAAAAGAGCGACACGAAAACTCACCTCTATGAGCTTGGCGAAATCCATTTTTCAAAAGCAAATCAAAAATACTTGTTACAGTCGCAACTCCGCCGTGGCAAAAAATTTCTGCCATTTCCTCTCCTGTAAAGCTTTTTGGACTGCGATATACGGCAATCATCACTTCGTCAATTTTTTTATTCTGATTTTTGTCAACAATCCAGCCGTAAATGATTGTATGTCCTTGTGCTTTAATTAGTTTTGTGTGGTTTGAAAAAACCATTGATAAAATTTTGATTGTGTCTGTACCAGAGAGGCGAATGATTGCCAATGCTGAGGGCATAAGAGAGGTTGCAATTGCAACAATTGGATCATGCGATGCGTAAGAAATAGGCATTAGGATACCACGCTTTTAATAGAATATTTTTCTGCAAGTTTTGTCTGAATAAAAAGTAATGGGGCGATCAATGTAATCCACAAACCAAGAATAAAGCATAATGCGAAAGATACCAGCGGATCAATTTTAATTGATATGATTGCAAAACCGATTGCACTTATCCCTATCCCACCGAAAAAAAGGCGAGGGATTTTTTTTTGGAGAGCACAAGATTTTGCACAAAAGCCTTGTCCTCTTTGAATGTAGATAAAGCCTGCTGCAAAGCCAAATAATACAGCACTAAGCCTTCGCTCTTGTGGCAAAAGAGCATTGAGAAGAAAAATTAATCCTGCTAGAATGAGTATTTTAATTGATTGCGGAAGTTTTTCGTATAAGGCGGCACCGCCTTTCCAGCCATAAATTCCTGAAAAAGTTATACCTAAGCCGATAACCCAGCCTAAAAAAATATCTGTTGGGAAATGGACGCCCAAGTAAACGCGTGAAAAGCCAATTAAAAGTGGGAGCAATACTCCAATCGTACATGCTAGTACGCGATGAGTTTTTTGAATGAGGGTGTTTTTTGAAGTTTGCCATGAGTGATAAAAAAGGAAAACTATCATTAGGTAAAAAACGATTGACGTTTGGGCATGTCCTGATGGGGTGGAAAATCCTGCCGTCTTTATGATTCCAATGCTTTGATCAAGTTGATAGGGGCGAGCAACTTTGAAGATGCTTTTTAGAATAAGATTTATTTGTGTATTAAGGAGTACCACAAAGCCAAGTTGAAATCCTTTTTTTTCGTTGATGCACCAAAAAATCAGTATAATTATGAATAGAATACACAGAGGATCCCCTAAAAAGGTAATGGCTTTAATAATTGCGGTAAGGGGAGGACTTTGTATTGCTTGAATTAATCGAATAGTTTCGAGGCCTTTTGTATAAATCTCACTCATTGTATCCTTCTTTAAGTTTTCAAAAATGTACAGTGCTTTATTTGTATTTTTTTATTTGCCGAGTACAGGTTTTCTAAAATCGCTTGTCGCTTCAAAGGAATTCCACGGATACGGCGTATCAAAATCAGGGTCTGGACGAAGGTCATCATAGCGGCCAGAGTTGTTCCAGTGTAAATACCCATTGTTGACAGAATCGCGAACGCCATACACCTGCTTTTCAACGTAGTCTTCATTGTAATAGGTGCGATCATACGAGACATTCAAATAAAAGGCTTGTGTCCATGGGCGAACAATCACTTTGTTTCGTGCAATGACCGCGTTACGAAATGAGCCGTAATAATAGACTCGAAAGGGGCGCTCTTCTGGGGGATTTTGTGCATAAAAGGTTTGTTCAAAATGACTGGGGTAAAACATAGGCAAAATTACATCAACAAATTGAGCAAGCATTTCAACATCTTGTCCCGTTCTCGTGCCACTTCGATAAAAGCCATTTGCTCCGTAAATATCTATACCGATAGGGGCTTCAATGTTTTTCCGTGCATACGATAAAAATGAAATTAAGGCACTTTCCATATCCATGCCGTGCTCTCGGTAGGGGTAGGTAGCATCCCGTAAGTTTAGTCCATCTGTGGGGAAGCGAATATAGTCAAATTGAATTTCATCAAACCCTCGTTCAATTAATTCCTTTGCAATGGCGATATTGTACTCCCAAACCTCTTCTGAATACGGGTCAACCCAATACTCCTCGTACATAAGGGGAACCTTATTTCCCGTCTTAATCTTGTTTTCTGTTGGCTCGCCATCAATGATTTCATCAATTTCTTCATCAACATAGCGATTAAGCCCCTGCCACGGAGCCTTTGTGGCGCGGTCTTTTACCGCATACTTTCCATTAGCATACGCGTACAAAGCCTTGTCCTTAAAAACAACAATTCGTGCAATTAAATACTTGTTCTCAGCCTTCATTTTTTTTGTCAAATGTTCCAAATCAACGGTATAACGACTGCGTGTTCCCTTCTGTTTTACCAGCGGATCTTTAGTTGTGTAGCGTAATAAACCCAAGTCATCTTTCATATCAATGACCGCTGAGTCCAGCTTATTTTTGTTCATAATATCAATAAAGCGATCTAATCCCTCTTGTGAAACAATGCGATTTACAGGGATGTATAAACCTTTGCGGTTCGATGCGATAGATGCATATTGCGAGTCAATGCTTTGCGGCTTTGTTAGCCACAGCTCAGAGACAAAGTATTTTTGCTTGCCTAAAAAGACTACCGCACAGTTTGCACCGTCAAATAACGTCGCTGAAAAAGAGGAAGTTAGACTCTTCCATGGATAGTCTTGTACCTGATTTGTTTCTAAGTTAAGCTCACCAAGCCCACTGTGTTTTGTGAAAAGGAGCGTATTGTTTGTGTAAAAAAGCCCATCGACAACGGAGGCAGGAGTATCGCCTTTCCATAAAAGCTTGCCAGAGATTGTTTGCCAATCAAGCTCATAAATCCTTGGCCGAAAGGTTTGCGAGACATAGATTTTCGTCGTTTTATTACCGCTTGCATCTGCAACCGAGACCGCAAGAATATCAGAAACCTCATCAACAAACTTTGATGTTTCTAGCAGCTCAAAGCCTTTTTCAATGTCAATCCACTCAATCTTTTGCACATCAGGCTTACAATATCCAAGGCTATAAATTGCATGCGAAATGAATACAACAAGCTCTTGTTTCCCTGTTGCTTGGTTTGGAAGGCTTGCCGCAGCTACAGCCTTAATGCCCGCTGTTCGAGAGTTTGAGCCAATGTTTTTCCACGTTAATCCTGCATCCCTAGACAGAAAGACGGCATCTTTAGTTGCTGTTACTAGAATATTTGAATTATCTGGATGAATCTCCAAGTCCTTTAAGTATTGAACATTTTCCTTGAATGATTTTTGCCCGTTTTCGTACTCTTTGATTACATTTATGGGAAGCCCGTTGTTGCAACTGACAAAGGTTTTTAAATCCGCCGTCTTAAAAATCCCCTTTGTTGTTAGTAAATACCAGACATCTGCCTCAATAACTTTAAGAACACTAGCCTCAGTCCATAGGGGGATCTTTTGCCCATTTTCAACCTTGTATAACCCCTCATCATTGCCCAAAAGTAACGAAGCACTTTTAGGAACACTTCTTTTTTTTCCATCCATACTGCCTGTTGCATACAGTGCAAAAAATGCAGTGACGAGAAAAAACACACAGAACCCTTTTTTATTCATAAAGTGCAGTATATAGAAAAAAACGATTTAGTGAAAGTGGTCTAATTGGGGTTTTTAGGAGAGAAGCCCTGCATTTCTCTCGCCGAAGTCGTGGTTTTTCCCTCGCGTCCTCTTGGATGACGAGGCTCGCTTATCGTGCATTTTCCCTCGCGTCCTCTTGGATGACGAAGCTCGCTTGCCGTACGTTTATCGTGCCGAAGCCGTGCTGTTGTGCCGTCGAAGTCGTGTCTTTTACCTCATGCTCCCATGGATGAGGAAGCTCGCTTGCCGTGCATTAATCTCGCCGAAGTCCAGCTGTTGTGCCGCCGAAGCCCTGCTGTTGCCGACCTGAAGTCCAGCTGTTACACCGCCGAAGCCCTGCTGTTGTGCCGTCGAAGTCGTGCATTTTACCTCACGCCCTCATGCAGAAGTTAATTTTATTCAACCCATGGTCGAGCTTTTTTTAACTTCAAGGGATAATTCAGTCAGAAATGAAAATTCATTTACTCACCCTTATGTTTTTTTTCAAACCTATATGACTTTGTTTGTTCTGTTGAACACAAAGGAAGATA
>JBOFSR010000016.1:0-56993 GCA_051651645.1 Treponemataceae bacterium
CGTAAAATATCATTTATAATGACTTTTGATAATGATTCAAACATTATTTTCCTCCTAGTTTGTTGAGAGTTTCTAAAATATCTTCTCTTATTTTGCGCTCACTCACATAGCTACGAATAAGAGCCACATTTTTGCAGTTTGTTAGCATAGGAGCTATTTCTTTAACGGTGATTGCTAAATCGACATCTGCTGAATTAGCAGAATTAACATCTGCAGACTTCACACTTGCGTCTATACTTTCATCTGCACAAATCTTTTCAACAACACCCTTTGCCATAAGACTACTGCCAATGCCATTTCCGCATACTGTTAATATTTTTAACATAAAACCTCCTTAAATGACTTTAGATTATAAGTCAAGATTTTCATTCTGTCAAATTTATTTTTTATTTTAATTTTATGCTGAAAAATTCGCTTGTATATTTTGAAAGAAGCGTTGCTAGGAAAGATAGTTTTTTATGATAGGACGAAATCGGTTTACAATAAAAGTCATCACAATTAC
Source organism: Treponemataceae bacterium (assembly GCA_051651645.1). Classification (GTDB taxonomy): domain Bacteria; phylum Spirochaetota; class Spirochaetia; order Treponematales; family Treponemataceae; genus JBOFSR01. Next base: position 503 of record JBOFSR010000016.1, read on the forward strand.
TTTTATTAGCGTGCCAAAAATGTATGGCAAAAAAACAATGATTAGCGATGATGTAAAGGACTTGTTTGTTATTCTGCTAAAACCGAATGCTCCGCAGACAAAAACAATTGCTGTACTAAGGATGACGGCGATGCTTATTATGAGTAGCCTGTAAAGCTGACTTTTGATTTTATCTGATAAAAAAACTCTTAAAAAAAGCCCTCCAATTACAGAAGCGAAAAAGTAGCCGACAAGAAATCCTCCCGTTACTCCTGCAATAATTATGCTTAATCCTGCCTTTCCAGAAAAAACGGGAAGCCCAATTATGCCAAGAGATAAAAAAACTGCAACAGACGCACCGCCTAAAAAAGAGCCGAGCAACAGTCCAGAAAGCATTGCAAGCATGTCTTGTATAACAATAGGAATTCCCGTTGGTAAGGGAATTTGAATAAAAGAGCCTGCACAAATAAGAGCGGTAAACAACGCCACTAAAATAATTTTTTTTTGTTTGTTCATGGGTTCATTATACAAGGTAGAGGCATCTAGTGCAAGACGAATTTTAGAGTTATAATAGTTAAATTGAAACAGATTTTTTTTGCTCAGTTGTGATTTTTATTTACAGATAAAATTTCTCAAACGCTAAAATTAGATTAAAAATATCCAATTTATTTGACTTTCTTTTGCCAAGAAATTATTTTAAACGTATTCTAATTATGTATTTTCCTTTAGCCAATCTTTTTGGAAATGCTCATAAAATAAATATTTAGGAAGTTGTATGAAAAAATTATTTACGGTAGACGGAATGTCTTGTAATCACTGCGTTAATCACGTTACAGAAGCGGTTTTAGAAATTAATGGCGTTAAAGAAGCTTTGGTCGATTTGGCAAAAAAAGAATTGAGCGTTGAATTTAATGATGAAAAAATCTGTGCTGATGATATTATAGCGGCCGTTGAAAACGCCGTCGTCAACGCAGGCTATGAATGCTCTGTTAAAGCGTAATTTTCTCTATAATAATTCAAATTAAGGAATAAAAATGGAAGTATCTCTAAAAATTATGGGCATGACGTGTGCAGCCTGTGCTGCCCGTGTGCAAAAAGTCGTATCAAAAAAAGATGGCGTTCGTGAATGCTCGGTTAATATTGCGACAGAGCGAATGAGTGCGTCATTTGACGAAAAGCTTATTTCCATTGATGATATAAAAAAAGCGGTCGAAAAAAGCGGGTATGGCTGGCAAGAATTAAAAAAAACAAATGCTGAAAATATTGACACTGATAAAATCGCCAAGGAAAAGGCAATTCGAACGCTAGAGACAAAAACGCTCGTGGCAATTATTTTTACGCTCCCGCTGCTTTACGTTGCAATGGGACACATGCTCCCTGTTGGCATGACTTTGCCACTTCCTCATATATTCCACCCTGCCATGTTTCCTCTCAATTTTGCACTTTTGCAATTATTGCTGACAATCCCAATCGTGATTGCAGGACATCAATTTTATACAGTTGGATTTAAGGCTTTGTGGCTTTTGGCTCCGAACATGGACAGCTTAATTGCCATTGGAACGAGTGCTGCGATTGGCTATAGCGTATATGGCATGAGTGAAATTGCTGGTGGGGACGCAAGTTTTGCTATGAATCTGTATTTTGAAACCGCTGGCGTCATCATTGCCCTCATTTTGCTTGGAAAAACGTTCGAATCCATTTCAAAAGGTAAAACGAGCGAAGCGATAAAAAAACTGATGGGGCTTACTCCAAAAACAGCGATTATCATAAAAAACGGCATCGAAACAGAAATCCCCCTTGAGCAGGTGATGATCGGTGATGTGATTTTAGTCAAACCGGGGTCAAAAATTCCTGTCGATGGCGTGGTAATTTTTGGGCATACAGCGATTGACGAAGCAATGCTTACAGGCGAGAGCCTTCCCGTTGAGAAAAACATAGGCGACAAGGTATTTGCCGCAAGCATCAATAAAAATGGCGTTATTCACTTTAGAGCGGAAAAAGTTGGCTCTGATACCGCTCTTGCACAAATCATCAAGTTGGTGGAAGATGCACAGGATTCCAAAGCGCCGATTGCAAAAATGGCGGATATCGTTTCTGGCTACTTTGTGCCGATTGTTTTTGGCATTGCGGTCGTTGCAGGCCTTGCGTGGTTTATTTCTGGGCAAACTTTCGTCTTTTCGTTGACTATTTTTATTGCCGTACTTGTCATTGCCTGCCCATGTGCATTGGGGCTTGCAACACCGACGGCGATCATGGTTGGGACGGGGAAGGGTGCCGAGAAAGGCATTTTAATAAAGGGTGGCGAGGCTTTGGAAATTGCTTACTCAATTCAGACCGTCGTGTTTGACAAAACTGGCACAATCACCGAAGGCAAACCAAGCCTTACGGACATTATTCAAAGTGATTTTGCCTCAGATGATCAGTTTTTGCAATTGGTTGCAAGCTGCGAAAATGCAAGCGAGCATCCCCTTGCCGAAGCCATCGTCGTGGCGGCAAAAAATAAAAATCTTGCCTTAACTCCCATTGAGCAAATGCAAAGCTTTGAAAACCTTGAAGGACGGGGAATTAGTGCACAAATTGATTCTGATATTTTCTTTATTGGTAACAAAAAACTCATGGATGAAAAAAATATTTCCATTGATAAATTTCTTTTCGATTCAAATCGTCTTGCAGAAGAGGGAAAAACACCGATGTTCGTGGCAAAAAATAATACGCTGACAGGAATCATCGCCGTTGCAGATACGGTTAAACAATCGAGTAAGGCTGCCATTGAAAAACTCCATTCGCTCGGCATTGAAGTTGCTATGATTACAGGAGATAACGAAAAAACAGCAAAGGCGATTGCACGGCTTGTGGGAATTGATACCGTTTTGGCAGAAGTTCTTCCGCACGATAAGGCAGCTCAAGTGAAAAAATTGCAAAGCGAGGGCAAAAAAGTTGCTATGGTGGGGGATGGCATTAATGATGCACCAGCCCTTGCGCAGGCAGATATTGGGATTGCCATCGGAAATGGCACCGATGTTGCTATGGAATCAGCGGATATAGTACTGATGCGAAGTGATTTAATGGATGTTCCGTCAGCAATTGATTTAAGCAAGCGAACGATCAAAAACATTAAGCAAAATCTTTTTTGGGCATTCGCATATAACTCAGCAGGAATTCCGCTTGCCGCAGGCGTTTTATACATCTTTGGAGGACCCCTCCTCAACCCAGTTTTTGCAGCCCTTGCCATGAGTTTTAGCTCTGTAAGCGTCGTCCTCAATGCATTACGACTAAAGCGAATAAAGTAATTACAAAGCAACTATAAAGAAAAAAGACGCTAACAGATAGAACCTTACAATCCTATACTTTAGAGGGTATTGCTTTGCTACAAAGACTACATCCAATCACATGAATATGATGCCGATTTGTTTTATGTTCATACAAGTTAGAAATTAAAAATCCATCATTGGGCAAGTCTTTTTTGCAAACAGGACAAACTCGTTTTACAGAAGATCCAGAGTGATGATAACAATAAGGGCAGCCAAAAATTTTGCACTTTGAGTCAGTATTTTTTGAGTTTTCATACACAATTGAATGCAATTTTTCATGTTGCGTTAAAACTGACTGGCAAATTGGGCAGTGCCCTGTAATTTCACCCTTTCCCTGTGAAGAATATATTTTTTTTGCGGTATTAGAAAGAAAAAAAGATCTTTTTTTCAAGTGATAATTATCAAGATACAGCCCTCCTGTGAAGAGCAGGAGAATTATTATCGCAAACAAACTTATTAATAGATAAAACATTTACCTAAATAATCGGCGTATTCACTTGATTTAAACACTTAATTATTGTATATTTACTGTGTGTCAACTTTATATATTGTAGCAACTCCAATAGGGAATTTAGGTGATATAACTTTTCGAGCTATTGAAACGCTTAAACAAGTTGATTATATTGCGTGCGAAGATACTCGCCACACATTACGCCTTTTGACGCATTTTGCTATCCAAAAGCCGCTTTTATCGTGCAGAATGCAAAATGAAACAAAGGCAGCAGAAAAAATTATAGGGCTTTTAACAGAAGGAAAAAGGGTTGCATTTGTAAGCGATGCGGGAACGCCAAGTTTAAGCGACCCTGGATCCGAACTTGTAGCCCTCGTTCGCCAAGCAGGTTTTGTTGTTAGTCCTATTCCTGGGGCGTCTGCTTTTGCGGCAATTGTGAGTGTTGCAGGTTGTGGTGGAAAATCTATTCTATTTGATGGATTTTTATCTGTAAAGCCTGGCAAGCGGAGAAAACGCTTAAGCTTTTTGATACAAAGTGGATTTTCTATTGTTTTATATGAATCTCCCTTTAGAATCACTAAACTTTTGCAGGATATTGCCGATATTAATGATGAGCGTCTTATTGTTGTTGGCAGAGAGCTTTCTAAATTACACGAAGAAATTCTTGTAGGATCTGCTAGCAAACTATTAGAAGCCTTTGCTGAACGGACAAAAATTTTGGGAGAGTTTGTCGTCCTTATTCATGGTGAAAAAAATGTTCATAGGATTGAACAAAATACCGATACTATATAAACAGGATGGTTAAAATATGGTAATTGATCGATTAGCGGGCATTGATCCTCTAAAAAATGTACAAAGTTCTCAAAAACCGTACAACAAAACTACAAATAGTGTAGAATCTGATTCTATTTCTGTTTCTTCAGAAGCAAAGTTGATGGCGGAAGCTTATCGTTTAAATGAAGTAGCTGCTGCAACTCCAGATGTTAGATTGGATAGAATTGCAGAAGTACGTGAAAAGATAAAAGATCCAAATTATATTACCGATACTGTCCTTAATGATGTTGCAGATCGTATTATGAACCAGTTTGGAATTTAGGTTTTCCTAGTATTTAATGATAAAAAGTAAATTACAATTCACATTTTTTCAAAAAATCCTTCTTGGTATTGTAGCTTTTATTTTATTTATAATATTATTCGGTACCATTTTTGTTTTTTTAACAAAGAAAGCTCAAATAGGCTCTGGTCTAAGGAAAACTGATCCTTCGCCAGAGCAAATTATAAAAACCCTTAATAAAAATACTTCTATTTATAGTGATATTGGACAATTACGACTTGTAACAGCTGATATGCCGCCAATCACCATCATTTTGACTCCTTATTTTCCCTACAGTCTTGAAGATTCTGCCTTTTACGAAGAAATTCTACAAAAAGCAAAGAAACTCAAAACGATTTTTTTTGAATACTTTGCCCATCGTACAAAAAACGAACTCCTACAGCTGGGCGAGACTGGTATTAAAGAAGAAATCATTGCACTTATTAATATGGAATTTGTTCTTGGTTCAATTTCTACAATCTATTTTGAAGATTATTTATTTTTAGATTAATTTTACAAAAAATGCAACTTTTCTTATTTTTATGCGTCTAAAATAATGTAATTCCTATAAAACTTAAGGAGAAATTATGACAGAAACAATAGCTAGCCCTGCAGCACAAGTAATTATTGCAGTTATTCCAATTGTTGGTATTGTAATCGGTGGTATTGTAATGTTTTTTTATATTTTGTGGCGACACAAGCAAGTTTCACTTTTGATAAAAAATAATATGTACAACCCCACGCAGTTCAATTTGAAAATGTTTTCATTATTAGTTGGACTTTTACTTGTTGCAGTTGGCGTCGTGCTAACTCCTCTTTTTTTGATTCTTGAAAAGGTTTCCTACACCTTACTTGGCGGCTTAATTCCATTTTCTTTAGGAATAGGAATGATTGTTTTTTACAAGTTGTACAAATAGGATCACAGAGTGGGTATTCTTCCCTCGTTACTACGAAAAAAAAAACAAAAAGACGATGATATTTTTTTTATTACTGAAATCAAAAAAGGAAACAATCAATACTTTTCAGAGCTTGTAAGAAAATATGAAAAAAAAGTTAAAATGCTTGGCTTTAGTTTTTTCAAAAATTATTCGGATGTTGATGATTTTGCCCAAGAAGTTTTTCTCAAACTGTATATGGCCTTATCATCCTTTCGCGGAGACTCTCTTTTTTCAACATGGCTTTTACGCATTGCGTACAATACCGCTATTAACTCATCAAAGCGAACAAAACAATTCCTTTCTATGAGCGAGCAACTAGAATTAGTGGATACAAATTTTTCGCCTGAAGAAAATCATTTAAGAAAAGTCAGTGCAAAAACTATTGCAGATTCGATTAAAGATTTACCGAAACACTATGCCCACTGCGTTGAATTGTATTTTTTTTGCGATGTACCTTATAATGAAATTAGCGAAATTACTGGCCAGCCTGTAAACACAATCAAATCGCATATTTTCCGTGCAAAAAAATTACTACGCACAAAACTTGCAGATGAATTTATAGAAAATTAAATTTTAGGAGAAGACTATGACGACGTGTGAAAAAATTATGGATATTTTCTTTGCTCTTGATAAAAATGAGCGACTGCCGCTTGCAGTTACTATGCATTTGCTGTTTTGCAAAAAATGCCGCTCCGAAGTGAGAATTTTAACGTTTGCCGAAAAAAAATTATCTGAGCCACTTTATATTGATGTACCTCTGTCTAATTCGGCTGTGTCTTCAATTATGGATAAAATCGGCATCAATGATCAGCCTATACGAACTCAAACTGTTTCACTTTTTAATTGGGTACTTGGTGGCATAGCAATGATTTTAGCAATTTTGATTTTTATGATTTTGCAAAAAAACCGATATTTTTCAAGCACTACGCTTGTCGCTATTTTCTATACTGTTTTTGGCTGCTACCTTACAGCATATTGCGGGCTTTTCGTTGGCAGCAATCTTGATTTTTTTGTAAAAAAAATCTCACTTATTCGATTTGCTCATCATACTGACTAACAATTGGCTGTGAAAAAAAATTGCAATTAGTAAAAATGAGATAAAATTTAGGTTCTTGACTAGTTTAAAGGAGATTCCCTTAAACTAGTCAAGAACCTACAAAATGAATACAAGCTATAAAATTATATTTGCAAGCATAACATAGCAAAATTATATTGAAACAACACTTATCATTCCACAGGAGAGAATCAATCACAATAAAAAACTTTGCAAAAGGGAAGAATCATATTAAAGGAATTGAAAATACGTACAAATACGTTAACTAAGAGACACTTACATAACTTTAACAGAGTTGCAAACCAAATGCAAATAATTTATATTTTTTGCTAGTTCTCTAAAGCACCAAAAGGACTTTTCACTTTTCAAAAAATTTACTACACTGATTGAATGGAAAAACAACTATCTCAAATCATACAAAATATATCGACTATAAATGACGTAAAAAACGATTGCAAAATTACTGGACTTGCCTTTGATTCGCGTGCGGTCAAAAAAGACTTTTTATTTTTTGCCCTTCCTGGCATTCACGTCGATGGCAACGAATACATTCTTCCCGCTATCAAAAACGGTGCAAATGCCGTTGTTTTTCAAGGCACTATTGACAAAAAAATACAAGAAGAAAACGCAGAAGTAATTTTCATCCACGTTACAGATTCACGGTTTTGCATGGCACCTATTGCCAATGATTTTTATGACACGCCATCAAAAAACCTTGTTATTTATGGAGTTACAGGAACAGAAGGAAAAAGCACCACCGTTTTTTTAATTTGGCAATTATTGCAATTTCTTGGAAAAAAAGCAGGTTTTATTTCAACCGTTGAATACTCACTTGGTGGAGAGGCGATAAAAAATCCCGAGCACCAAACAACGCCCGAAGCTCCCATTATTCAGGAAAAACTCTACCAAATGATTCAAAACGGTTGCACTCACGCAGTAATTGAAAGCTCTTCCCACGGATTATCACCAAAAACAAATCGACTAGGAAATATTTTTTTTGATGCCGTTGCCTTTATGAATGTTACCCATGAACATTTAGAGTTTCACGGCACATTTGAGCAGTATCGAGATGACAAGGCAAATCTTTTTCGCTCACTTAACACGGCTATCCCAAAAATGGACAGCGAAACGAGGCTGCCTGTTGGAGCGGTTAATTTAGAAGATGACTCAGCCGAATATTTTGCAAATGCGACGTCAAAAGAAGTCATCGGATTTTGCATAAAGCCCGTCAAAAAAATTCCAGAAAAAATTGCAATTTATTTTGAGGCTAAAAATATTGTAAGCAAAATGGGCAACTCACGTTTTAACCTTGAGATAAAACATCGCAATCACGATGGAACATTCACCAGAAGGTTTGAGCAAAAAATGCAAATCAATCTTAACGGAGAGTTCAATATTTACAATGCCTTAGCCGCACTCATTTTAGTCAGCAAAACCACCGCAACAAAAATTGAAGATTTAGCTCCCCTTGCGGAAAAACTTTTACCTGTACATGGACGCATGAGCGTTATCAATCAAGGCCAATCGTTTGAAGTCATTGTAGACTATGCACATACGCCCTCTTCTTTTGAAGCGATTTTTCCTGCTCTAAAAAAGCGTGCCAAAGGACGAATTATCAGCGTCTTTGGCTCTGGTGGTGAGCGTGATACCCAAAAACGCCCAATTCAAGGAGGCATTGCAAGCACATACAGCAATATTGTTATCCTGACCGATGAAGATCCGCGTGCAGACAATCCAATAGAAATACTTGAAATGATTGCCAAAGGCTGTAAACGAGGAGAAACATTTCTTCAGAGGGAGAAAGAACTTTTTTTGATTCCAGATCGCCCAAGTGCAATTCGAAAAGCATTTTCCCTTGCAAAAAAAGATGATATTGTCCTCCTGCTCGGTAAAGGACATGAAAATTCAATCATTTACAAAGAAAAAACAATTCCCTATGACGAAATTACTGAAGCAAAAAAGGCTTTAAGCGAATTGGGTTTTAAATAATTTTCTAATTAAAACGAGGATGAAAACTATCTTTATACTTTACGTACAAGCCTGTTGATTTAAGATCTTTCATTGCCGTGTCATTGTTATCACGAATGATAACAGCAAAAAGTTGTGCTTCAACACCAGCCTTTGTCAGTCCAATTTTCCGTGCAACTTTTACATCAAAATTATGATTTTTCAACTCTAAAACAGCGTTCAAGGCATTACGGGCATTGCGAAAAGCACCAACTTGTAACCAGCGATTATTCGCAATATCAGTAAAATATTCAAGCAGCGTATCTTGCGAAGCAGCTTCAGGAGTAAGATCCTCCTTCGGAATCGTCAAAGCAAGATTTTTCAAAATCTCCTCAACTCGCTTCTCATCGGCAAAATCTATCGCAGTTTCAGTTTCGCTTTCAAGCTGAGTAGAAGGCGTTTCAAGTGTCTCCAAGACATCGTCTTTTTTTGGCAATTTTTCATCACCTTCAAGCTCTTTGGCAGCAGATATAACCTTCGCAGGATCTAAGTTAGGATCAGGAACATCATAGGTCTGGGCAACTCCAGAATTCTTTTTTGATTCAGAAGTTTTTTTTCTATTTCTAATAAAAAAAAGACTAGCAGGAGTTTGTGACTCCTCATTTTTATGTATTTCTTTTTGAAGAAGCGGATTATAGACGTCATCTGAAAAAAATATGCTACAAGAAAAGAGCATTGTAACCATCAAAAGTAGTATTTTTTTACTGAAAGGTTGTTTCATACTATATTATCGACCATTTCTAAAAAAAACGCAATTAAAAAAGAGAAAGATGCTAAAAACTCCCTAAGCACAACCAATCGATTTGTCGTTAAAAAAGATTTACAAACGAATTATGCGTGATTTTGTTAGTGTTTCGTTGCCGTCTTTGGTGATGAGAATATCATTTTCAAGGCGGACGCCGCCCAAAAGGGAATCGTAAAGTCCTGGTTCAAGGCTTGCAATCATTCCGTTCAAAAAAAGGATATTTTTATCAGCGTCTTTTCGAATAAACGGATGTTCATGTGCCTCAAGTCCAATTCCATGGCCAAGTCCGTGTGGCATCACTCGTTTTTCTTTAGCAAAACTTTTTTCTACAATCGTCGCTGCTTCTTTTACTGGCACGTTTGGAGCATAGAGTTTTTCAGCCTTGCTATATGCATGCTCAACAAGATTGATCAATTTTTCTTGCTCGTCATTAATATTTTTTGCAAAGGTAATCGTTACGTCACTGCCATATCCCTCATAGACCAAGCCAAAATCTAAAATAGAAAGTCCGTCGGTTGCAAAGGGCTTTGCCGTATAGGAAGGAAAACAGTGAATGCCAAAACTACGCTCGCTACCTGCAGCAAGGGTTTCAAAGCTTGTTCGCTCACAGCCTGCACTGCGGCACTCTTTTTCTATCAAAAGGGCAGCCTCCATTTCCGTTTTGATCGTGCCCGCAATCACTTTTTGTTCAATGATATCAATTAAATCATTCGTGATATTTGCAGCCTTCCGATGAAGGGCAATTTCGTGCTCATCCTTAATTGATCGCATTTTCTTTACAAAATCAAAGCAAAGATTTTCACGGCAGTAAATATCAAACTGTGGAAGATGATCAACAACGCGTAAAAAACTTGGATACGGCGTTGTCGGAGAGATTTCAATATTCGAACGTGAAGGAATCTTTAATTCTTTGAGCATTCCCTCGATCGCGAGCAAAACATTTCGCTTGTATTTGGTAAACGGAATAATTTTATCAGCATGAGCCATTTTGTTTGCAAGATTAATATCCCACGGCGATAAAATTGTTTTGCCGTCAAATCGGATTGCTAAAAGTGCATCATTTGGCTGGCCGCAAAAGTATCGAACAGCGGGATTTCTGCAATGTTCAAAGTCCTCAAAAAAAACAACCGCAATTTTATTTTCTTGCATAAAGGAAGATAAAGCTTCAATTCGCAATTTGTAAGTAGCCTCAAGCATGAAACTTTTCTCCTTTATATTTTTTAGACAAGGTAGCCAAAAATCAAGAATAGCACCGCACTAATTCCCGCAGCAATAAATCCATAGGGGATTTGCGTCAGTGCGTGATCAAAATTATTACATCCTGCAGCAGCAGAGGTGATAACGGTCGCGTCAGAATAAAAGCAAATGTGGCTTCCAAAAACGCCTGCAGAAAGAACGGCTGCAACAACAAGCGTCATATCAGCGTTTAGTGCAGTCGCAAGCGGAATAACTATTGGCAATGCAATGATATACATTCCCCAGTTTGTTCCTGTGATAAATTCTGTTATGGCAAGAATAATAAATACAATCAGTGGCATAAGCTGCGGTTTCATAATTGGGCGAGCGGCATTTATAACATACTCGGTAAATCCAATTTGCTCATTCATTGCAGCAAAAATAAAGGCAAGCACCATCAGCATCAAAGGCAACATCATGTTTTTCAATCCTTTAAGCGTGGTGTCCGTAAAATCCTCTGCGGTCATGACATTTTGACTCAAGTAAAGAATGAACATAAACGCCATTGTAAAAAGAACGCCAATAAGCATGTCAACATCAAAATAAATTGTTGAAACGATTAGCACAAGAATCGGCAGGGCAAAATTATAAATACTTGGCTTTTTTTTGAAATTCTTTTCTGTTTTTTTTCCACGAATATCAATTTTTGAAGAACCTGGGGGAGCAAGCTCTCCACCATTTGCAACACGCTCTTCAGCCTTTTTCATGTAACCAAGGGGAGGAATAACGCCAAAAATAACCAGCGGAACAATCAGAGCGGCTATCCATCCGTAAAAATTATAGGGAATTGTTTTGATAAAATACATAATTCCCTCTCCTGCAGGAGCCCAGCCATTTGCCTCTAAAATGCGAGAACAAAAAACTGCCCACGTGGAAATAGGAATTAAAACACACAGCGGAGCTGCAGTTGAATCAACAACATAGGCAAGCATTTCACGGGGAACTTTATGTTTATCAGTGATAGGAGTCATGCAAGATGCTACCGTCAAAGAATTTAAGTAATCATCAATAAAAACACAAATCCCTAAAATCCATGTCCAAAGCAATGAGGATTTTCGTGTTTTTGCATATTTTGAAACCCAATCGCCAAAAGCAAAGGTTGCACCTGTTTTTTCAATTAATGCAATAATCGACCCCATTAAACCGCAAACGATAATAAGCCAAGCAATGTCCTCAGACATCATTGTTTCAAGAACCGTTTCACTAAACGTTTTAAGCAAATCAACTCTTGAAATAAGCATAAAGCCAATAATCGAAGAGAGCGTTAGAGCTTCTAAAATACGGCGAGTTGCAAAAATGTATACTATTAAAAATATAGCAGGAATGCACACAATAAATCCAAAATCTTCTGGATTCTCAGGCAGAAACGCCGTTACTAAAAAAGTAAAAGCGACCACTATGATTATTACAAAAAGCGATCTTCTGCCTTTAAAATGATTTTTTTCTTTTTGTAAAAATTCAAACATTAAATAATTATATAAAAAAAATAAGTTTTGGCAAGACTTTTAGCCACAGAAATTAGAGCTTACAAAAAAGAAGACGTAACATAACGAAAAAACTCATTGAAAAAAACTATAAATCAACCTGCACTTGTTAAAAACTCCATACGTATCGAGCATTGCCTAGCCATTAAAAACTAGCGAATGATTTTATGAATCAAGATAAGTACTAACTACTAAAGTTTTTTTCATTTTTTGCCGATTCTTGAAGAGAAGTATTTTCAAAACTTGACAAAATATACGTTTTACAATATTATATTACAGACGTATATTTTTATATTAGCAAGGAGGCTAACTTTGTTAAGGATCTATACATATATTTTAATAATTAGTTCACTTTTTATAATCGCCTGCAAGGACATAAATTATAGTGATGCGTATACTGTTTCTATTGACAGCTCAATGATAGGCGGAGTGATTGAGATTGCTTCAGCAGAAAATATAATTCGTGCAGGTCAAGCCGTGCGAATTTCTGTTAAACCTGCTGAAGGCTTTGCACTTGTGGAGGATAGCTTAGCGTATTATGCAAATGGGATTCGTTATAATATAACTAAAAATTACTTTGATATGCCAGAAGCAGATATTATCTTAACAGCAAGTTTTGGCTCTGGTTCATCAAAGGTTAGTTTAAAATTTGACAGAGAGCATGTAATTTTTTCAGAAAGCGTAACTATAAAACCTGAAATAATATCAAGTGATGAAAATCAAAACTTCAACATACTATGGCATCCTCACGATCCGAGGATACAAGTTAAAGATAATGTTATTACAACAGCTTTTACAGAAGATCTTATTGAAGATATAACTATTTCTGTTATTGTAGAAGGCCATGCATATAGTGAAAAATCAATAAAGCTAACACACGTGCCAAAAAATTATTTTGAGGTTGACAGAGATACTATTCTAAAAATTAATGATTATATTGCCCCATTTGCCAATGGAATTTTGTATATTCCTGATGCGATCGATAATATCGAAATAACAAAAATTTCTGAAAAAGCTTTTTTTTACAATGAAAATTCTTCCGAAGCAACAAAATCAATATTAAGATCTATAAAAAAAATACATATTCCTTATACGATTAAAGGAATTGGAGCAGCAGCATTTAAAGCTTTGCCATATATTGAACAAATAATAATTTCACCAGCATCACCACCGCAAGGATTGAAAAATGGAGAAGCTTTACCTGTCAATGTTTTTCAAGATATTGGAACATTAAGTTCCGTTCCAACAATCTTTGTTGTACCTGATTCATCGGTTGAAGTGTATAGAGTAGCAGCTGGGTGGAATGAATATGCCAATTTTATGCGCTCTTCAATTGAACGAGGCGTACACACAGAGGGGGCCTTTGTGATAAATGGTGATTACAGATCTTTGGTTTTTGCAAAACCCGACTCCTTGGTCAAGGCAGCTCCCATACCAAAAGATGGCAAGCAAGTGATATCTCTAAAAATTAATCCCGTCTTGGGTAATAACCGCGGAGCTATCAATCGAGTATCAGAACTTTCCTTTATAATGCCTCCGTATGATGTTCAAGTTGTAGCAGACCAATCAAAAACGGCAGAGACCCGTGTTACACTCGATTGGCAAAATGGAACGATATCAGATACTGTCACTGCACAATACAATAGAGCTATCGGTGCAGCCTTTACTAACCATGACGGAACGGCTATTCCCGCCTTTAACAAAAAACCTGAAAAACAGGGATTTGATTTCCAAGGATATTTTACGGAAAAACAAAACGGAACCATGTATTTCGATAAAAATATGGTGGGTAAAACATGGAACATAAGCGATTATACAAAAACCTTATATGCACAATGGATTATCAAAACAACTATTGTAACCTTTAACCCCAATGCACCCGATGTTATTGGAGGTCCTCACCTTGATACAGATCATCCTTACACATTCACATACGGAGAACCTTTTCCATCAATGCAATCAAGTGCACCTACTCGTGAAGGCTATACATTCAAAGGATATTGGACTGTTTCTGCTAGTACAGGGGGACGTGAAATTTACTTAGGAAACTCCGTGCAACTTGAGCCTGCATTTTCTAACTGGGATATAGAAAATGATACATTAACAGTTTATGCCCGATGGGAGTAGAAATTAAGAAATTGCTTTGCGGCAAAACTTATGATACACCCCATGTAATAGCAATAGCTAAAAAATAAATCCTTGACCTCAGAGAAAAAACGTAGTAAAATTGTGGCTATAAAATTATAATAATAGGAATATCACATGACAAATGACGAAATTATCCAACGGGCAAATGAGTACATTGCTCAAGAGCAAGATGCGTTTTTTAGATCTGAGGTTGAAGCTTTGCTTTCAAAAAAAGATTTTGCCGAGCTTGAAGACAGGTTTTATCAAAATCTTGAATTTGGGACAGGCGGATTGCGAGGCATTATTGCAGGTGGATCAAATCGGATGAATACGTCTGTTATAAACAAGGCGACTCAAGGACTTGCAACATATATTATTAAAACTTTTCCCCAAAAGGCTCAAAAAGGCGAGCTAAAGGCGGTTGTTGCGTATGATTCACGACGATTTTCTGATGTTTTTGCACAGGCGACTGCGTTAATTTTTGCCGCAAATGGATTTACCGTTTATTTATTTTCAAGCTTGCGCCCAACTCCAGAGCTTTCTTTTGCCATTCGTGAGCTTTCTTGTGATACAGGCGTTGTTGTTACGGCTTCTCATAATCCTCCGCAGTACAACGGTTATAAGGCGTATTGGAATGATGGGGCACAAGTTACGCCGCCGCATGATGAGGGCATAATTGCAGAGGTCAATATGGTTTCTGCGGTGAAAACTATTTCAAAAGGGGACGCTCTTAGTTCTGGAAAGCTTCATGTAATCGATAAAGAAATTGATGAAAAATATTGGAATATGGTAAAGGCACAACTTTTTAGACCGCAGTTGATAGCATCAAGCGCAAAGGATATAAAAGTTGTTTTTACGCCCTTGCATGGAACTGGTGCAATGCATGTTGAAAAAGTTTTGGGTGATTTGGGCTTAAAGGTCATTACTGTTCCCGAGCAAAAAGAGCCGAATGGTGATTTTCCGACGGTGAGTTACCCCAATCCTGAGGAAGCTGCTGCCTTAAAAATGGCGATTGAGCTTGCCCAAAAAGAAAAGGCTGACGTCGTTATGGCAACGGATCCTGACGCTGATCGATTTGGAAGTGCAGTCCCCGATCAAAATGGAAACTATGTTTTGATTAGCGGCAATCAAATGGGTGTTTTGCTAACTGATTATATCTTGCTTTCACGTAAAGAGTTAGGAAAAATCCCTTCGAATGCGGGAATTATTCGTTCAATTGTAACCACAACAATGGTTGACAGAATTTGCAAAGCGTATAACGTTCACTTGGAGGAATGCCTCACAGGTTTTAAATGGATTGCTGCTGCCACTGCTGAGTTTGAGAAAACTGGCAGGGCGTATATTTTTGGGTTTGAGGAAAGTTATGGCTACACTGTTGAAAAAGAAATTCGCGATAAAGACGGAGTTTCTGCTGCGGCGATGTGTGCTGAAATGACTTTGTATTGGCGCTCAAAGGGAAAAACGCTTTTGAATCGATTAGAAGAGCTTTTTACGGAATTTGGCTACTATGAAGACAGGGCAATTTCAAAAACTTTTACGGGATCCTCTGGAACTCAAACAATGAAAAATATTATGGCAAAGTTGCGCTCCGATGGTTTGAAAATGCTTGGCGGAAAAAAAGTTGTGCAAATTCGTGATGTGGGCGAAAGCGTTTGTTTTGATCCGCATAATCCTGCTAAAAAAGAAAGCATTAGTCTTCCCAAAAGCAATGTTTTGCAATTTTATCTTGAAGACGGAACAACGGTGAGTGCTCGCCCTAGTGGAACAGAGCCAAAAATTAAATTTTATGTTAATTGCGTTGTGGACGTAAAAACGGATGTGCAAAGTGCAAAAAAAGAGGCGTGCGTATTTTGCGATAAAATTGTGCAAGAAATAAATGACGTTTTGAACGTTTAAAAATAAAATTATTTTATTTTTACTTTTTTTCGTCAATATAGTATATTTATAAAATAGTAATTGTACCGCTGTTTTTGACGGAATTACTAATAACTCATTTGATTTTATAAGGAGACTATTATGGCAATGGCATTTACAAAAGAAAATTTTGATTCCGAGGTATTACAATCAACTTCTCCTGTATTAGTTGATTTTTGGGCGCCCTGGTGTGGCCCTTGTAGAGCAGTTGGGCCTGTAATTGATGAGCTTGCAACTGAGCTTTCTGGAAAGGTTAAGGTTGGAAAGGTTAATGTTGATGAGCAGCCAGAACTTGCTTCTCAGTATGGAGTGATGAGTATTCCGACCCTTGCTCTAATTAAAAATGGAAAGGTTGAAAAACAGCAAGCTGGTGCTTTGGACAAAGCGGGGCTTTTACAGTTTGTCGGAATGTAACGTTCATAGTGAAAAGGATTATTGATCCTTTTCACTGGTGTTGCTTCAAGTAAAATAATTATAAAAAGTAAGGCAGCTGTCTTAGAATAATTAATTAGCTATATTATACTTTATTTTGTGATATCTTTCAGCAAAATGACTGATGACATTGTATTGAGCTGTAATTTTTTGATAATTTTTTTCAATATCAGGATTTTGATATAAAAAAAGCAAAAAAAGATCACTCGAAAGAATTTTTTTCAAATATTGTGCCGATTTTTCTGAAAAGAGAGTCGTCAATGCTATTCCGTATTGCATACAAAAAGCATCTAATCCTTTTAAATACGCGTTAAAGTGGTAAAATTGAGCAGCCTCATCCCCCATTTGCGTAATATTTTTTTTTGGGATTGTAAACCCTGCAAATGAAGAGTACTTGGCGTATGGCTCGCTTGCATTGCTGTAAACTGTTTGCTCCTTTTCAGCTTTAACATAGTTTTGAAAGTCTTCTATGAACTTCGATTGATTTTCAAAGTTGAAAGATGCATTGCTGGCGGTGAAAAGCAAATACGGATTTTCAATAAATGTTGTTAGTGGAATAATTCCGTATTGGGGAAAAAGTTCGCTTGCCTGCTCAAATGTACGATAATAATGGATTTTTTTTTCTGTTTCACTAAGACTCTTGAATGAATCTAAAAATGGAATATCGATTGGTTTTGGAACAAAAGATTCTGGAGGCAAGTTAAAGTCAATTTGCAGAATTTGTCTTTTTTCGCTTGGAATTTGCGAAATAAAATACAACTCGGCTCCTGTTTTCTTAGGAAAATATGAAATTAAAAAATTTTCAACCTCGCTTTGTATTGCTTTTATTTCATTTGAAAATTTTTCAAGGCTTTCTAAATATATCTGGGAATTGTAAATGTGCGTGATAAAAAAAAAGGATTCGCCTAGTGCATACAGTTGCAGTTTATCCGCTGCAGAAGAATCTTTGAGACATTTCGAAAACAGAGAAAAATATTCCAATAATTTTTGATGTAACGCTTCTGTTTCTGACTCAGTTTTTTCTAATGAGCTAAATTCAGTGTATAGCAAACTTAGTTTATTGTAATCTTCTAGTGTAACAGCACTAAGTGTTTGTGAAATCAATATAAATATAAAAAAAATACTATTGAAAAAAAATACTTTTTGGTTCATATTACTCCAGTTTTTATTGCAAGGACTTGTTTACATTGCACCTTTTCGCTTAATTACGTAGGTGACTGTTTTGAATAGAATATCGATATCAAGGGAAAAGCATTTATTGATAGCGTAATACAAATCCATTGCAACGCGTTTTTCATAAGTTGTTTCACTCCTGCCATTCGCTTGCCAGTAGCCTGTTAAACCAGGGCGCCGCTCAAAAATTGCGTTGAAATATTTGCCGTATCGTTCAATTTCAGCCTTAACTATGGGACGATGCCCCACCAAACTCATATCGCCTTTTATGACATTCCATAACTGAGGAAGTTCATCTAAACTAGTTTTTCGTAAAAAATCACCAATTCGAGTAATTCGTGGATCATTTTCTAGCTTAAATTTTTTTGCAAATTCAGCTTTTTGCACAGGATTGAAATTATTAAAAACCTCATCGGCATTATAAACCATTGTACGAAATTTATAAATTTTAAATACTTTTCCGTTTCTTCCAATGCGATTTTGCGAAAATACAACTTTTCCTTTTGAGTCAAGTTTGATACAAATTGCGAGCAAAATAAATACGGGCAAAAAAAAATAAAAAGCACAAAATGCTGCAGAAAAATCAAAAGCTCTTTTAAAAAATAAATAGGTTCGGTGATTTTTCTTGTTGATTTCAATGCCGTCGATTGAAGTAAAATCTTTTTCCATAAAAATCCATAAAATGATAATTCCTTTTATAATACTCTAGCTTTTTAATAAAATCAAGTAATTACAATCAACGGCTTGTAAATAATAAGATATAAGACCTTAAAAACTGCAATCATTGTAATAATCGACACGCTAATCAGGTTGCTATATTTTTCGTGCTTCAAAATAAAATCGTTTTTCGCTTGCTTCACCCATTGAAAAACTTTTACGGGGAAGATTTCCTGTTTGCTCAATTGTCTTGAAAAATGAATTTTTTGTAATATCAGGCAAGAGCATTCCAACCGTATTATCTGCCTTAGCGAGTTTAAATACTTCGTTGCTTCCGTGGATGTAGTCAATTTTAGCCGTTTGATTTTTGTTTAAAAACTCATCCAGAAGCGGTTGTAAAAGGCTTACTAAGAGATTTTCTGTTGTGGTTTGAATAAAAAAATGCTCACTTGTATTATTAGCGGTAAATGAAAGCGAAAATCCATTAAGGTTGGTTGAAACTTTTTTTTCAAGCTCGGTGGCGGTCATAACTTTTTCAGCTTTACAATTGAGTTTTTCTTCAAAAAAACTGAGCAAATCTTTGGCGTTCACCTTAAATAGGGCTCGGTGGATAGGCTCAAAAGTCAGGCCGTCATCAAAAATATTTACAATCTCAATTAAAGCGTACCGTAAAGGACTTTTTTCAATTTGATTTGGGTTATTTTTTTTGTATTCTTGCCAAATTGTCTTTGCTGTTGCAAGGGAGTGATTGCCATCTCCGACGGCAAATAAAAATGTGTTGCCATCCTCATGGGTGTTTTGACAATAAAGCGTTTCTAAGTTGGCATGGATGCTCGAATATAAGCTTTCATCAACAAGAAATCCTTTTAAATGCCCAGAATTCTGTAGTAAATCAGTTTCATATAAAGGAGAGCTTCTGTCAATTTTTTTTGCAATCATTTCTATGAGGATTTTTTTTTCGTCGTTAATCAATAGCATAATATGTGGTAGCTCAAGACTTGCACCGTATCTAATTTTTACTCGCGGCGGAATTCGCTCAATGATAGTTGCTTCTGTTGCCCTAATGAGGGCTTTTTTTGAACAATCCCACTCGTAATGCTCTAAATCAATTGCCGTAACAAGGCCTCGTCGCATTCTTCCGTATTCTGTGGTTCGCTCTATATAAATCATTCCATTGACAGCTGAAAAATAGTTTGCGTTACAATACTCAGTCATTTTTGTATGAATGCTTTGAATGCGTTCGTCTTCGTCGTTATTTTCTAAGTACGCCTCAGGATATATCAAGTGCAGGGTTGAGGGTGCTAAGCCAATTTCTTTTTCAAGGCTCGCCCAGTATTCTTTGTCTTGCGTAAATTGATCACATGCAATAGTCGCCCATTTTTTTTTGTCAAGCTGCGGTGCTGGAAGTAAAATTTCGCTAATATGCAATCCATATTTTGAAAAATCGTAATTCATAAGTCATTCTATCATAAATACCAAAATAAATCTTAAAGGATTGTATTTTTTTTAGAAATTTAGTGTTTTTGTAAAATGAACAAGTATTCGCGCACGTGAATATTTCTGTTTGTAAGATTTCTGCTCCCTCGAAAGGTATTGTATTTTATATCGATTATGGTAAGTTTGCCGTATTTTTTTAGCATGGTGGTCATTTGCTCAAAGCTGATAAAACCCTCTGAATTATACGAAAGAATTAAAAACTTGGCATCAAGTGAGCTGACAATGCTTTCTAATGAATTGAGGGCTTTTTGCTTTTTGTTAAAGTTTGAGCGATTCCAGTCTTGTGTAATGCCGCTTACATCGCTTATTGCAACGTCAAGCTTGTTTTTCAAAATTAAATTGAGCATAAAATAGTTTGATCCGTAGGGGTGCTGATTGTAAGGCGGGTCTAAGTACGCAATATCGATATTTTTGAGTTTGGAGCAAAGAGATTCAGCGTCATCTTCATATATTTCTAACTCGCTTTCAAAATTGCTAAAAACAGGCTCGCTCAAGGTTACAGAGCCAACAATGCGAGAGAGGGCATTTTTGGCAGCGCCACCAAAGCAGCCAATCCCCGTATTTTTGTCCTTATAAAATCCCTTAAATACGCCACTTGTGTTTACGTGGATAGAGGCCTCAGTGATTAGAGGAGCTAAGAAAAATTTGCGTAAGTCGCTTTCTTGGATAATTTCATCTATTAAATGGCGATAGGTATCAATTAAAAGGGCATTTTCTCTTGTGTAAAAAACTCGCTCTTTTTTTTTAATGTGATGATCATCTTTTGGAGCATAATGCGTACAAATTATGCCTTCTTTTTTGTTATCTTTGCAAAGTTGGATAATTTTTTGTCGATATTCGTTGCAAATATCAGCAGGATAGTCTTTTTTATTAATCAAGTAGCAACTATTTATCATTTTTGAATAATTTTCTAAATCATTTACAATCAGAATCTTGCTATGTTTTTTTAGCATTCGTGCAACAACGCCAGATCCAGAAAACATGTCAGCACAAATAAGATTTTTTGCCTGTAACAGCTTTTTAATTCGCTCAACTTCAGGCTCAATTTTTTCTATTAAAAGCCGTTTGTTGCCTAAGTACGTAATGAGCTGCGTTGTATAAAATTCTTTGTTTTCAGTGATCATATTTTTAGATTAACATTATAGTTTATTACAAAGAATTATACCAACATAGAATTAAAAATCAAGCAAGGCGGTCTTCGCAGCGGGTTAAAAAGGCTGTAGTCGTGCAGTTTTTTTTTATTTTACAAAGTACAAGACATCTTGGGGGCAATTTTTATTGAATATAAATTTAGAAGGTGCTATATTGAGTGCTATTATTTAACTCTTTGCATTATGTTGATTTTTTAACAAGCAAAGATGTATTTCTATTTTAGGAGATTATGATGAAAAAAAAGATTTTAAGTCTTTTTGTGTTTTCTTTGGTAACTTTAACGGTTTATGCTCAATTACCAGAGGGAGTTAGTGCCGAAAATACCATTGAAGTTGAATTTGGTACCGAAGCTACAGGTGGAACAAAGTTTCAGCTTTACCATTTGCGTGAACAATTTGATTTATTTTATCATTCGGAAAAAGTTGACTTTGTTGGTCGCATTCGTTTGCAAATTGCTACCGACTTTGATGATTATTTTGCATTTGGCTCATCGAGCAATGGCAACTGGGATTATCAAGAAGACCTAAAAGCAACAGCCTTGATTCGTCCCTTTAAGGGCTTGGAGTTTGGCGTTGGAACAGATATTGATTGGGAAGCAGGTGAGCGCTCTATTTGGGATGATGATGACAATCGTTATGCTGTAACGTATGGCACCAGAAAATCTGCAGGGCTTTGGGATGCATACCGTGCTGATTTATACGGAAGTAGCGGCTTTGGAACAAGGTTTATTGCAGGCGGATTTTCGCTTGGAGCAGGTATTCCCTTTCAGTTTGTTGATGATCCATCAGATTTTAAAATGCAAATGGGAACACGTTTTCACTTGCCAGAAATTTTTAGCGTTGGATTTGCTTGGGTAGGTGATTTTAATGGAGATAGCAATGCAAAAAATCCGTGGAGCCTCTATCTTGGCGGAAGTATTGATTTTTTAAAGATTGTTAAATTTCAAATCTTTGCGAACTATGTTCAGTACCGTGGTGCAAATATAAACAGCTTTGCAAAAAGTGAGTTTAACTTAGGTGCTCGTGTAATATTAGCTTTTGGTGTATTTTCACTTACCCCAGAGTTTGCAATGACCTTTTATGACAAGTATGATGCTCTAAAAGATTCTTTTCGAAATACTTTCTTCATTGCTGTTCCCCTTGATTTCCAATTTGGAGAAGCCTTTGGACTTGGTGTTACGGTTGCATACGCAACGGGGCATAAAGCAAAAGATGACTTAGATAAGGATGCTTTTGACTCAAAGTTTACCGTTGAGCCACGTGTTTCTATTGGTATCAAAGACAGCTCGCTTGAAATTAGCGTTCCCATTGACTTTCAACAACTTCAGTCTCGTGGAGAAAAATTCCACACGGGATTTGCAGGAAAGTTTGCTTGGATAACACGCTTCTAAATGCCGTATTCTACAGAAACAGTTGATTAATCATTGCTTCTGTAGGATTTGCTGGAGCGTATTTTACAGAACAAGCCTAAAATCACATAATAAATTTTTGTTTCATTTTTGCAAGGATTTCAAGTGCTTGCTCTGTGTCGAGTGCTTGCTCTGGTTCATGATATTCAACAAGGCCTGCAGGAATTTCGTCTAAAAATGGAGAAGGAGCGCATTCAACTACGGATTGCATTTTTTTTCGTTTGCGACACGATGAAATAAAAAGTTTATCACGGGCTCGAGTAATTGCTACGTAAAAAAGCCGCCGCTCTTCTTCAACATTGCCGTCGCCTTCTTCCATACTTCGTGCGTGCGGAATAATTCCCTCTTCGCAACCCACAATAAACACCACAGGAAACTCCAAGCCTTTTGACGCGTGAATTGTCATTAAATTGACCTTGCCTTTTGATCCGTCATCGTCCATATCATCACGTGAAAGAAGCGTAATGCGATTAAGATAATCGTACAGCCCTGTTTTCGAGTTGTCGGGATCATTTTCCCATGTTTCCATAGATTGAAGCAAACTCTCTATGTTCAAAAACTTATATCGAGCAGCCTTCTCGTTCTTTTGGTATTCTGTGATAAGATAATCAGAATAGTTGATTTCATCAATAAGCGTGCGAACTTTTTTTGCAAGTCCCTTGCCATGCAACATTGCATGACGATGCTTGAGAATAAAGCTGGCAAAGCCCTCAAGCTCAGTTTTCATTTTATCGCTTAGAATATCGCTTGCCCGAATGTGCGTAAAGCGTGAAAAATGCTCATCGTCAAGGAGGGGCACGTCCGCATTTTCATCCTCAAAGAGCGAGATGCTTTTATTTTTGCGACTTGCAAGAAGCGTTGCATTGATGGCAACCCAAAGCGAACAATTATTTTTTGTCGCCACCGCAGAAATATCCTCAAGGGTTTTTCGCCCAATGCCACGACGCGGTGTATTGATGATGCGTAGGAGGTTTATGTCGTCATCGTGATTTGCACAAACACGAAGATAACTAATCACATCTTTGATTTCTTTGCGCTGAAAAAAGCTCGTTCCGCCGCTCATCGTGTAGGGAATGTTATATTCCAAAAAGGATTCTTCGATTGCACGGCTTAAATTATTTGCTCGCAATAAAACGCCGAAATCATCATAGCGACGATTTTCGCCCATGCGAATGCTCTGAATCATCTCGCACACAAACTCCGCCTCAGCATTTTCATCATCAGGCATATAAATTTCAATCGGCTTGCCACTGCCGTTTCCAGACCATAAAGCCTTGTCTTTTCGGTTGGTATTGTTGGAAATGACGCCATTTGCCGCAGCTAAAATTGTTTCCGTCGAGCGATAATTTTGCTCGAGGCGAATCTCTTTTACATTGGGAAAATCCCTCTCAAACATGCGGATATTTTCGTAATTTGCCCCACGCCATGAATAAATTGACTGATCATCATCGCCTACAACGCTCACATTTTTGTCGGCAATTAAATGCATAAACTCATATTGCTGCATACTCGTGTCTTGAAACTCATCAACCATGATGTATTTATAGCGGGAGCGATATTTTTCTAAAACCTCAGGATGTTCCTTAAAAAGCTTGATGGGCAAGGTGATTAAATCATCAAAATCAACGGCGTTATAGATTTTTAAGCCTCGTTGATATTCTTCGTACAGCTGACGATACTGATCATTTGAACTTTCCCAGTTCCAGCGACCAATTTTTATGTTTGAAAACAAACTTCCCACCGCATACACATCGAGGGCATCGGAGGTAAAGCCCAGCTCCCTTCCCGTTTCTTTTATCAGTTGATTGCGATCGGTTTCATCATAAATACTAAAGTTTTGCCGCCAACCAAGCTTATCAATGTCGGCTCGAAGAATTTTTACGCCAAAAGCGTGAAAAGTTGAAATCGTAAGATTTTGCAACTTTTTTTGCGTGAGCTCTTTAATGCGCTCCTCCATTTCTCGGGCAGCTTTGTTCGTAAAGGTGAGCGAGAGAATTTGACTTTGCGGAATGCCTTGCTCGAGCATGTAGGCAATGCGAAAAGTGATAACGCGCGTCTTGCCACTGCCTGCTCCTGCAATAATAAGAATCGCACCGTCGATAGTGGTCACAACTTCAAGTTGCTTGTCGTTAAGTTCAGCTTTGTAATTTATATTCATTTATTTGTTTGCTTCCAGTTTTTTTCATCCCACATATCTCCTTCAACCTCGTATGTTGTGTATAAGTATTTTTTTCGAGGATGACGGGGAAAGCTAGCGTGAACAGAAGATAAATGTTGTCGAATATCTTTATTTGGGACATCTTCTTGTTCAAAAATATCTTTTTTTATTAGATAATAAGCATCAGCACTTGTCATTGGATCAGTATTTATATCGAATGATTTTATTGAATTAAAATCCTTAAAAAAAAGAATAGAAAAAGGTTTACCTGGTACGTTAAGAGGAAAATCATACCCTGCTATTTTTTCTGCAATTCCATCATGATCTGAAGCAATTACAATTTTTGTGTTATCATAAATACCATTATTTTTGAGCCAATCAATATATTCTGCAAGATATTTCATTATGTGTTCTGCTGTATAAAGTTGAAGCTGCTCTTGGTCTGTAGTAACCAGTTCATTTTCTTTTAGATTCCAAGGAAAGTGAGAAAGCATACTATAAAAAAATTTAAAAGTCTGTTTTTCTGCATTTATATTTGCAAATTCGGTATTCATTTTTAGCATGGCAAGATCTTTATACGTGGTATTATTGGTGTTAATACTTTTTGCACTTCCAAGCCACGTTCCATTTTGATAAATATAAGATCGTAAAAAATGTGGTACAATATTGAAAAGAGAGACTGATAAAAAAAAGGGATGATATTTGAGTATTTTTGATTGCTCATTACTGGAACTGAAATCCTTGTAAAAAGATGAGAGTTTAGGGTTTAGGTTAAGTAAAAGCACATTTTTTTTATCTTTGATTTTGCTATAAAAATAGTTGCTACCCATAAAAGCACCTTGATCAGGATAGTTAAGTGCAACTGAAAAACCTTTTTTGGAGAATAGGTTAGGCAGTTGAGTGAATGCGTTATTTACTTCGGTGCGAAGAGATTTATTTTTTTTATTTATATTTTGTGGTGTATAATCATATCCACCATATATTGAAGGTAATGACAGAACAGTGTTTTCTCCAATTGAAGTTGTGTTTTTATACCATGTAAAACCAGTAAATTTTTCTTTAAGTTCTGGATTTCGATCAAAAACAACAGGAATATCACGGCTATCAAACATATCAAAAATAAAATACACAATATTCTCTTTTGTTGGATGATACGCAAAGAAGTCGTGGATCTTTTTTTCATCATTATTAAGTTGCTCTTGAAGAGCTTTGTCTTGATTAGTGATTACTAGTATGTTAAAGAAAGTAAGAAAAGACAGCGATATAAATAAAATTGATAATCCTGAAAAAACAAACTGAGTTAATCTGAAGTAAAAAATAGTTGTAAAAAAAATGCTTACAGTAAAAAAAATAAAAATATCGTTTATAAAAGCATTTGGCGAAAAAAAGTAATTTGTATTTGAAAGAAGAGTAAAATCTAAGGTTCCATAATTCCCTTTGAATATGAATAAGCAAGTTAGGAAAAATATTAAGACTGTGAATAAAATAAAGGTCGTTATATTACGAATGAAAGTGCTAGAAAGTTGCCATAATAAGCATATGCACGTAAGGCCTATTATTGCAAAGGGGAAAATTTTTGAGCAAATTGCCAAAATAGATTCATCAAAATATGAAGGATCAGATTTGTATATAGTTACTGTAGTAAAGAAAAAAAATAAAATGGTCAATAATCCTGTGGTAAGGAAAAAAGTTTGTGTTGATTTGTTTTGAAAAAAAGATTGGAGAAACTTGTTGAGTTGCTGCTTTCGAAAGATAAAAAATACTGTTGAAAACAGGCCAAAAAAAATATAAATATATAGAAAAAGGTGGGTAGTTGTTAAAAAAAGAATGCTACGCGTTTCAATTAAATGAATATAAATTATTGCTACAGGGATCCATAAAAAAAGCAAATATCCTATTTGTATGATTGTTTTTGAAATATTTTGGTTGTTTTTTAAAATAAAAATTAATGATGTAATAATGATTGCAAGTATAAGTGCGATAAAAATGCTATCTGGCATGACTACCGATGTTGAAGCTTTTCCCCAGTCGGTAAGGGATTGCTTTAGTAAAAAGGCTGACAAAAAAACTGTGTAAAGGCAGGTTAATCCACCACTAATTAGAATGATTTTAATGATTTTTTCAGCGATTAAAGGCAGTTTAAAAGGCAGATTTAATATCTTCGTAAGATTCTTTTTTCTATCGATGGATTTAATTTCTTTTTCACCTAATTTTACTCTAACAATTAAATTCTGTACAAAAAAGATGAGATTATTTGTTGTCCAAAAGAAGAGTAAGGCACTGGGGGCGGAATACAAAAGCCATAAAAATCCACCTGCGATGATAAAGGCTTGAGTGCGGTCTTTTATGCTTAGCTTTGGGATGATGAGCGTGGTACAAATATTTATTGCCGTCATTAAAAAGGGCAAAAAGTTTACTCCCCCGAGCAAACCATCAGGCTTGCTTAAATCGCTGGTAAATAGAAAGCTTTGTCCTTTAAGGGCTGTGAAGTTGCTAATCATATAGTAGGCACCGAGCAAGAAGGGGAGTTGCAAAATCACGCCAAAGGCACTGCGAATAGCTAAAAATGGATGGTATCGATATTTTTTATACAGATTACTCGTTCGTAGTTGTCGTTTTGAGCCGTCGGTTTCTTCGGCTTTGATTTTGTCAAGCTTTGGTTTGATCAGGGCAGAGAGTTGTTTTTCTTTATGCTGAGCTTTTACGGCAAGTCGTCCAAGTGGAAGATAGCCAATCGCTGCAAGGCACGAAAGTACAATCAGACCAACGCCGTAATTGCCTGTAAT
This sequence comes from Treponemataceae bacterium, assembly GCA_051651645.1. Classification (GTDB taxonomy): domain Bacteria; phylum Spirochaetota; class Spirochaetia; order Treponematales; family Treponemataceae; genus JBOFSR01. Next base: position 28,105 of record JBOFSR010000016.1, read on the forward strand.
TGTGTAGCATAGGCTGTAAACAAAATGATATATCAATTCCAACGGATAAATAAACATTGCGTATAACGGATTCATAACCTAAGACTACCAGCATTACTAAAAAAAATCAATGAGTTGTCATAAAGCGAAATCACTTCACTTCTTCAACTAATTTCCAATTTTCTTTGGTGAACATGGTGCCTTCAACCTCATATGATTTACAATAAGTATTTCCTTGCGTGTGATTTTTGAAATTCCAATCACATAAAAAATGTTGTCGTTTTTCTTTTGAGTTATTGTTGTCCGAAAAAAAATCTTTTCGTGCCAAGTAATAGGTATCAGCATTTGTCATTAATTCTTGAGAAATTTTTAATTTTCCCAGTTCCTTAAAATCTTTTACCAGAAGTAGAGCATGTGGCCTTCCTTGAATAGGGCTTTGACTAAAGGTTGTTAATTCTTGGGGGATTTCGTTCCAAAATGTTTTTAATAGCATTTGACTGTCAAAGGAACAATGATCAGAGGCAATTATTATTCGAGTATTGTCATAAATATTTAAATTTTTTAAGTCTTCAATATAATTAATCATCATATGTAAAATATGCTCTTCGGTAAATAAGTGTTCAGGGACAATTCCGTTAATCCGCACTTCTTGTCCTTTTGTTTGAGGATAAGGATCTTTGACAATTTTTAAATTATTTTCTTCTAAATGCCAGCTGATGTGAGAAAGTTCATTATAGTGAATTTTTAGAGTTGGTGTTTTTGCTGAATCAATTAATTTTTCTTGAAATAGTTTAAATTTTGCAATATTGACAGCTGTAGTAACGTTTGATACAGCTGATTTAACTAAATCAAGCCAATTTCCATTGTCATATATAAAATAGCGTATTATATGTGGTGTAATGTTGAATAATGAAAGAATAAGAAAATATGATTCAAGCTTTTGGGAAAAACTTGTTGATTGAATATAATCTTGGTAAAATGATGAATAAATGGGATTAACTTCTGCTAATAAGATATTTTCTTTGTTTTTTATATTTTTATAAAAAAATTCTACCCCCATAAAGTCAGAGGGATTATTTAGTGATACAAAAAAACCTTTTTCTGCAAAGCTTTCGGGCAATTTTGTATAAGACTGATTTGCTTCCTCAAAAATATTGCCTCGCTCAAGCATTTTGTTATGCGTGTAGTCATACCCAGCGTACATAGAGGGTGCACTTGATAGAGTTGCTTGACTGGCGGCAAGGGTATCAGGATACCACGTAAAACCATCTAAGCCATCCCAAAAGTTTGGGTTTCTCTCCAATAACTGCTCCATGTGTCCGCCAGTAAACATATCAAAAATAAAAATGAGAATATTGGGTTCTGTTTTGCTTAATCCGTAATATTGATCAAAGTTGATATCGTTACTCGACGTAAAATTTTGGCTTATATTATCTTTTTTTATACCCTTTATTATAGAGTATGTAGTCATGAAGCTTATAGAGACAAAAAAGAATATGAAAACTAAAATTATCTTATCAATAATTTTATGGAAAAGCGAATAAATGACTATAATCCATGCAATGGAAAAACAGAGCACATCAAATAAAATATTTTTTGGAATATAAAACTTAGGGTTTGACAAAAGTATTAAATCCAATGCCCCATAGTTCCCTTTAAAAACAAAGAAATATAATAAGGACGTTGTTGTTACAAAAAAGAATATTGTTAAAAAACAGTATTTTGCAAGCGGCGGTAAAATAACATATAAGCCGATTAAAAAAAACAAAAAACATACCAAAAAAGGAAGGATTTTTGCAAGAGCAGAAAAAATGCTGTAGGAAAAATAGCTTGAATCTGACTCGTATAATAACGCAATGTTATAAACAAAAAAAATTGTGATAAAAACAAGCAGGCATGAAATGAATAATTGGTGAGATGTTTTTTTGAAAATATCTGTTAATTTGATTTTTAGTTTTTCTAAATCTTGTGTTAATAAAAAAATTAAAGCATTAGTGATAAAAAGTATTGAATAAAAAAGAAAATTCCAACGACGAAATATAAAAAGACGATTTGTTTTGATAATAAAAATACATAAAAATAAGGCTGGAAGTAATATTAAAAATATTTTAAGTGACTTGTGTAGTTGAAGCTTTAAACTTGGATTATTTTTTCGTATTTTTGAAATAGCGTAAGTTATAATCCATACAGAAAATAATAAAATAATAAAATCAGGAATAAGAGGGAGGTATCCAAAATCGAAATTATCGCGTTGAAAATAGAAAAAACTTTTTAGTGTTAAAACAAGTATATATATAGAATAAAAAAGAATTCCAATTAAAATAGTTTTAATCCCTTGTGTTTGGACAAGCTTAAATTGATAAAAAGAAGACTCTTTTTCACCTAATTTTATTCTAGTAATCAAATTCTGTACCAAAAAGATGAGATTGTTTGTTGTCCAAAAGAATAGTAAAGCACTGGGGGCAGAATATAAAAGCCATAAAAATCCGCCTGCAATGATAAAGGCTTGGGTGCGGTCTTTTATGCTTAGTTTTGGGGTGATGAGCGTCGTGCAAATATTTATTGCCGTCATCAAAAAGGGCAAAAAGTTTACGCCCCCTAATAATCCATCAGGCTTGCTTAAATCGCTGATGAATAGAAAATTTTGTCCCTCAAGGGCTGTAAAGTTGCTAATCATATAGTAGGCTCCGAGCAAGAAGGGGAGCTGCAAAATCACACCAAAGGCACTGCGGATAGCTAAAAATGGATGATAGCGATATTTTTTATATAGATTGCTCGTTCGTAATTGTCGCTTTGAGCCGTCGGTTTCTTCGGTTTTGATTTTGTCAAGCTTTGGTTTGAGTAAGGCGGAGAGTTGTTTTTCTTTGTGTTGAGCTTTTACGGCAAGCCGGCCAAGAGGAAGATAGCCAATCGCTGCAAGGCAAGAAAGGACAATCAGCCCAACGCCGTAATTGCCTGTAATTGTGTAGCATAGGCTGTAAATAAAATGGTATATCAATTCCAACGGATAAATAAACATTGCGTATAACGGATTCATAACGTAAGACTACCAGTATTGCTAAAAAAAATCAATGAGTTTTCTTTTTGATACCCTCACTTAAATCCCAGTTTTTTAAATTAAACATTGAGCCTTTTACTGCAAACTTTTGATATGAAAATTTTTTTTCATTCCTGCTTGGGGCAATGGTATCTGCGACATAGTGATAGCGGATAGAATTATCTTGTTTCTGTTCGGGAAAAATATCTTTTTGAGCCAAGTAATATGTATCTGCTGTTGTCATTAGGTCAGTAGAAATTTCTAATTTACCTTGCGTATTAAAATCCTTAAATAGTAGAAGCCCATGTGGACGGCCAGGATATACTTGCTCCGTATACAGCTCAGCTACAGGGCTTATATTTCCGCCAAGTTTTTTTTGTAACATTACACTATCTGCCCAGCAGTGGTCAGAAGTAATAATGATCTTTGTATTATTATAAACGCCAAGCTGTTTTAGTTTTTCAATATATTCTACTGCAAAGTTTATTATATGCTCTTCTGTATAAAGATGTGATGGCACAATACCATTTATGGTTGTCCAGTCACTCGTTTTTGTAGGATTTTGTACAATTTTTAACTCTTTTTCTTTCAAATAGAAAGGAACATGGGATAATTCATTATAATGAATTTTTAGAGTTGGCTTTTGTCTTGTTGTGTTAGCTTGCTCTGCAAACATTTTTATGGAAGATATTTTTTGTAGTGTTTGAGTGATTGTATTTACATCTTTTGTGATACCAAGCCATTTTCCTTGATTGTATAAATAATGCTTCATTGTATGTGGTATTATGCTGAATGCTGAGGTCGTTAAAAACAAAGCCGTTGAATTATTACTAATAGTTTCCATAAACAGATATTCTTTGTAAAACTGAGATAAAGATATATCAGGATCTAGCAGCAAAACATTATCTGGTTTAGCAATTTTTTTGTAGAAAAAAGCATCGTCTAAAAAATATGCAGGCGTGTTGAGAGTAACTTCAAAATCTATGTCGCTAAATTGATTAGGGAGCTCTGTATATGCGGCATTGATTTCCTTTATGAGAAAATTTTTTCGGCTGTTTATAGCTTCTGGAGTATAATTATATCCACCATAGATAGATGGAAGACTTGTTGCTGTATATTGACTCAGTGCAACGGTATCAGGATACCACGTAAAACCATCTAAGTCATTCCAAAAGTTTGAGTTTCTCTCTAGCAGTTCTTCCATGTGTCCGCCAGTAAACATGTCAAAAATAAAAATGATTACATTTGGTTCTGTTTTACTAAGTCCATAATACTGTTCGAGCAATTTCTCTGTTTGTTCATCTGTGACGACTTCTGTTGTTGGAGTGGTTTTCTTTTTTTGCGGTATGCTTACAAACGTCGTTATGACAATCGTTGCTACAAGAAATAAAAGAGCTGCATTGTTATATTTTTCTATCATCTTATATTTGTAAAGCAGTACAAGAGTAGTACTTGCTATAAAAAAAGCAATCATATCCATTGCAAACTGATTAAGTGTAAAAAATACAGGATTTGATAAGAGGTTTAAATCTAATGCACCATAATTTCCCTTAAAAATAAAGAGATTAAGTAAGCTCAAAAAAAGGCTAAAAATAACCACGCTAGTTGTAATATATTTCCAGTACTGATTAAGAAAATAATAAATTAAAGTGATGCATCCAAAACACACGAGTGCTAGGGGGAATATTTTACTGTATGCGGTAAAAAGACTATCGGTAAAGTAGCTTGCATCAGATTTATAAAACATCGCAACATGATAAAAAAAGAATAGAATAAAAAGTATTGCAAGGCTCGTAAAAAAAGGTTTATGTGTTTTTTTGTGAAAAATAGTATTAAAAAAGGCTGTTATTTTTTTTGTATCAATTGAAATAAGAATGAGAAAAAAATTTGTCAAAAAAATAAGTGTATAAAGCCCATAGTTTATTGCACCCATGAGTAACAATTTATCATTTTTTACAAGGTGTCTAAAAAAGTAGAAGCTTGGAGTCCACAGCATCAAGACGGATATAATTTTAACGCTTGCAAAAAAAATCTTATTATGTGATTTTGTTTGTATAATAATTTTCCAAACTGCCCAAAAGGTTATGCAAATAGATATATAAGCTAAGGCGATTTCGATAGATAGGTTAAGTATAAAAGGCTTTAATACGATTTCTTTGAGCTCCATGTATTTTTTTATATAAATAAATGTTGTATACAATCCGTAAATAGACGTAGTCGCTAAAATTGCTTGATTCCATCGTGAGAGTGTTAATTTAACTGGGGGCGTTGTAGGCTCGTTGTTTTTAGTTTTTATTCTAGCAATTAAATTTTGTACTAAAAAGATGAGATTATTTGTTGTCCAAAAAAATAGTAAGGCACTGGGGGCGGAATACAAAAGCCACAAAAATCCTCCTGCGATGATAAAGGCTTGTGTGCGGTCTTTTATGCTTAGTTTTGGGGTGGTGAGCGTGGTACAAATATTTATTGCCGTCATTAAAAACGGTAAAAAGTTTACGCCTCCTAATAATCCATCAGGCTTGTTTAAATCGCTGATGAACAGAAAGCTTTGTCCCTCAAGGGCAGTAAAGTTGCTAATCATATAGTAGGCACCGAGTAAGAAGGGGAGTTGTAAAATCACGCCAAAGGCACTACGGATAGCTAAAAATGGATGATAACGATATTTTTTGTATAGATTGCTCGTTCGTAATTGCCGTTTTGAGCCGTCGGTTTCTTCGGCTTTGATTTTGTCAAGCTTTGGTTTGAGTAAGGCCGAGAGTTGTTTTTCTTTGTGCTGAGCTTTTAAGGCAAGTCGTCCTAGCGGAAGATAGCCAATTGCGGCAAGGCACGAAAGTACAATCAGACCAACGCCGTAATTGCCTGTAATTGTGTAGCATAGGCTGTAAACAAAATGATAAACCAATTCCAACGGATAAATAAACATTGCGTATAACGGATTCATAGCCTAATACTACCAGCATTATTAAAAAAAATCAACTCACGTGGTTTTAGAATAACCTATTTCACTGCTTTTTATAAATCATATAGGATGTGATCCGTAATCGCCACGCTGGCCTGTTAATTCATAGCCGATTGATGATATGTTTTTTTTCTGGAGAGCTACTCCTTCAGCGGACTCGGTTCCTGTAGCAATTTTGTCATTGTAGAGCAGGTATTTTTTGCGGACGCTCAGAGGTGAAAGATTGGGCATTACAACATTCGCTCCTGCAAGTATTCCTAGTAGCTGTCCCCCTGGGATCAAGGTTCCTAATGCGGTTGTTGCTGGTAGCGGTGATTTTGGAAAAAGTAATCGGGTTATGCTGAGCATAATCAAGGTGAGCTCCAATGATCCATTTTTTTTATTGGCGAATGGCGTATCCTCATGCGTTAAAAATGGTCCCATTCCAATCATTTCAGGCTGAATTTCTTGCATGAACATCAAATCTTCTACGATTGTATCAAGCGTTTGGTGCGGGCTGCCAATCATAATGCCAATTCCCGTCTGGAAATGTAGCTGCTTAAGTGTGCGAATGCAACGTTTTCGATTTTCTAAGTTCATACTCGACGGATGCAGTTTTGCATAATGCTCATCATTTGCCGTTTCATGACGGAGTAAAAATCTATCAACTCCAGCTTTTTTAATCGCTTGGTAAAAGGAATCAGACTTCTCTCCAATTGAAAGAGTTAATGCACAGTCAGGATATTTTTGCTTTATGGCGGCAATGATTTCAGTCATTTTTTCAGCGGTGTAATAATCCTCCTCGCCACCTTGCATTACAAAACTTCGAAAACCGAGTGTATAGCCTTGCTCATAGCAGGAAAGAATTTGTTCAAGTGAGAGGCGGTAGCGCTGTGCCTTTGAATTGGTTGCTCGAAGTCCGCAGTAATAGCAATCATTTTTGCAATAACTGCTAAACTCAATTAGCCCGCGCATATAAACCTTGTTGCCAAAGATGCTTTGCGAAACTTTTTGAGCAGTGCTGCGTAAATATTCTTTTAATTCAGCAATCTTAGCTTGTTCGGTCTGTGTTAAAACTTTTTGATCCAGCGAGTTTTCAAACTCAAACGAAGAAAGCAGGATTTTTGCATCCTGTTTTGAAAGCATTTGAGTTTTTTTTATGGTGTCAATAATTTGTTTCGCTTGCATAACTCTCCATGCACATCTTTTGCTGTCCTTTTGTTTTGCTCACGTGATGTGCATTTTTACAACGGACACACGGCTTAAATTACTTGATTGCTAAAACAGTTTTCAAGGCAGGATTTTTCTCTAAATCTTTTTTAAATCCTTCTGCTCGAGCTTTATTCACATAGTCTTTTGATTGAAATGAGTACGTGAATTTTGTGTGAACATCGTATGTTCCTTGCGTCAATGCATAGGTATCTTCTGTCATAACAAGCTCTTCGTCTGTAGGAATAACAAGGATTTTGATTTTTGAATCATCAGCACTAATGCACATTTCGGCATTTCGAGTACGAGCAATTTTATTTTTTTCAGTGTCGATTTTGATACCAAGATGCTCAAGGCCTTTGCATGCTTTTTCACGCACAAAATGAGCAAACTCGCCAACACCTGCGGTGAAAACAATTGCGTCGGGCGTACAACCGAGTCCTGCAATATAGCTACCAATGTATTTTTTTAAGCGATAGCATTCGATATCTTGTGCAAGCAAAGCTTTTTTGTCGCCTTTTTCTAAGGCAGCTTGCACATCGCGGCGGTCAACATATTGGCCTGTAATGCCCAAAAGCCCTGAGTTTTTATTCAAAGCTGAATCAACCTCGCTTGCACTCATTTGTGCTCGATTCATAATATACAATGGCAAAGCAGGATCAACATCGCCACATCGAGTGCCCATAACCAACCCCTCAAGCGGAGTTAAGCCCATTGAAGTATCATGACAGCAGCCATTTTTTACTGCACAGCAAGAAGATCCGTTTCCTATATGCAAAATGACAAGATTTGTTTTTTGAGGATCTTTATCCAAAATAACGCTCGCACGTTTTGCTGTGTATACGTAAGATGTGCCGTGAAATCCGTAGCGGCGAGCGGCGTATTTTTCATACCATTCGTGCGGAATTGCGTACATAAAAGAAGATGGCGGCATTGTTTGATGCCACGCCGTATCCATTATTGCCGCATGAGGAACATTGGGAAGCACTTTTTGTGCAGCCTCTATGCCGAGCAAATTTGCAGGTTCATGGAGCGGAGCAAGCGGAATAATACTACGGAAAGATTCGATCACTTCTGGCGTTATCAAAACTGATTTTGTGAATTTTTCGCCCCCATGCACAACACGATGTCCAACCGCCTTAACCTCGCTCATATTTTTTATCACACCAACGCTCAGATCGGTGATTGTTGTCATAATTTTTTCAATCGCGTTTGTGTGATTTTTGCAATCAAATTCCACTTGGTACGTGTCTTTTCCCTTTGCGTTATGCTCAATATTCGCACCAGAGCCACCAATTCGCTCGATTACACCGAACGCCAATACATCCTTATTTGCCCAATCATACAACTGATATTTTGCAGACGAACTGCCACAATTAAGAGTTAAAATAACCATTTCGTACCTCGATTTTTAGCTTTAAGCTGATTTGTTTTATGTGCAACTTTAAAAAAGTTGAGAGAAGCTATTTTGCCACAAATGCTATCAAAAGATTTACAGAAAATAGCAATTTATCATTAAATAGAAATCATCTGTATTATAGTATAAATCGTTCTATAAAAAATCACAAGGGAAAAATAAAAAAAAAGCGTGCATGATTTTTTGAACGCTCTAGTAGGACGCACTCCGTACAAAACTCTTTACTTTTTTTGCTTATTTGGATATAATTTTATAAATTTCAATTATTTCTTGGAGGAATTATGATTAAAACGGTAAAAGATATAGCACTTGCTGGTAAGCGTGTTATTATGCGTGTGGATTTCAATGTGCCAATGAAAGATGGCGTGGTACAAGACGACACTCGGATTATGGCAGCTCTTCCCACGATTACATATATTCTTGATCAAAAACCACGAAGCTTGGTTTTAATGAGCCATTTAGGGGATCCAAAAAAGGATTCCAAAAAGGCAAAAGAAAAAGCTGAATCTGCTGGAAAGGCTTTTGATATGGAATCTTATATTGAAGGTAAGCACCGAATGAAGCCTGTGGCAAAATATCTTGAAGGAAAGCTTGGTAAAACAGTCGCTTTTGCTCCTTCTTGTAAAGACCAAAAAGCGGTTGTTGACGGCTTGGCTGACGGTGGTGTTTTAATGCTTGAAAACACTCGTTTTCATGAAGAAGAAACTGCAAAAGACATTGCTGTGCAAGAAGTTCTTTCAAAAGAGCTTGCAACGTATGGTGATGTTTATGTCAACGATGCATTTGGCACCGCTCACAGAGCACATGCCTCTACTGCAACAATTGCAAAGTTTGTTCCCGTTAAAGTTGGGGGATTTTTAATGGAAAAAGAGGTAAAATACCTTGATCCGATGGTGTCAAATCCTGCAAAACCGATGATTGCGATTATTGGAGGGGCAAAAGTTTCATCAAAAATTGCTGTGCTTGAAAGCCTTTTGAAAAATGCCTCTGCTCTTATTATTGGCGGTGGAATGGCGTACACGTTTTTAAAAGCACAGGGTCATACTATTGGTAAATCTTTGGTTGAAGACGACTTTATTCAAACTGCAAAGGATTTATTAAAATCTGCAAGTGAAAAAAATGTAAAAATTATTTTACCCTTAGATCACTTGTGTTCTGCAGATTTTTCCCCTGAGGCAAAGGCTGTTGCCATTGATGCTTTAGATATTCCTGCTGATTTAATGGGAATGGACGTTGGCGAAAAAACGGTTGAAGTTTATACTAAAGAAATCCTTGCTGCAAAATCAATTGTTTGGAATGGCCCTGTTGGCGTTTTTGAATTTGACGCGTTCTCAAAAGGAACAGAAAAACTTGCATATCTTGTTGCACAAGCAACCGATAAGGGTGCAATTTCTGTTGTTGGCGGTGGCGACTCTGTTGCAGCTGTCAATAAATTTAAACTTGCAAGCAAAATGAGCCATGTTTCAACAGGTGGAGGAGCCTCCCTTGAATACCTTGAGGGCAAAACGCTCCCTGGTATTGCTGTTTTAGAGACAAAGTAAAAATTGTTCATATATGTAGGTGATTGGTAGTATATCAATCGCCTGTTTTTTATTTAAAGCATCACAAAAACGTAATTTCAAAACATGGTTGCAATTACGCCCTGTATCAAATTGGAGGAAGTATGATTATTGGAAATGGACAATTAATTACGCATAATGCACAAAATGATTTTTTTAATGACGGATCTGTCGTTGTTGAAAATGGTTTAATTGTTGATTTTGGCAAAACTTTTGACATGCAAACAAAATATCCGCAGCACGAATTTATTGATGCAAAGGGTAAAATCATTATGCCTGCATTAATTAATACCCATCATCATATTTACAGTGCTTTTGCACGCGGCCTTGTGATGAATAATCCTTGTGCAAAAACGTTTACGGATATTCTTAAAAATGTGTGGTGGAAAATTGATAAAAATCTCAGCCTTGAGGACACAAAATACAGTGCATACGCAACTCTTGTTGAGTCAATTAAATGCGGAGTTGGAACTATTTTTGATCACCATGCAAGTCCCTTTGCTATTGATGGTAGTTTGACAACACTTGCCGAGGCTGCACAAACACTTGGTATTCGGGGGAGTTTTTGCTATGAATGCTCTGATCGTGACGGCAAGGAAATTTTCCAGCACGGGTTACAAGAAAATATTGATTTTATCAAAAAACATAATGGATCGAATCAAACAATGACAAGGGGAATGTTTGGGCTTCATGCCTCGTTTACTTTGAGCAATCAAAGCATGACAGATATTGCGAGTGCCATGAGCTCTAGTGGGGCAGGCTATCATGTGCATGTAGCAGAGGGCCTTGAAGACGTGCAAGATTGTTTGGATCAGTATAATAAGCGAATTATTAATCGACTCTTTGATTTTAAAATGCTTGGCGAGAAAACACTAGCGATTCACTGTATTCATGTCACCGAAGAAGAAATGGATTTGCTTAAGCAGACAAAAACGTGCGTGATTAACAACCCTGAGTCAAATATGGGAAATGCGGTCGGCTGTGCTCCCGTGATTAGAATGATTGAAAAGGGCTTGTGCGTTGGGCTTGGTAGCGATGGCTACACCAGTGATATGTTTGAGTCAATGAAAGTTGAAAATATTATTCACAAGCATAATTTAGGTAATTCCAATGTTGGCTTTATGGAAACAGGAAAAATGCAATTTGAAAATAATAGTTTGATTGCAAGTAATCATTTTGGTTTGCCAATTGGCAGGATTGAAAAAAAGGCTAGTGCGGACTTGATTTTGGTTGATTATAATCCGAGTACACCTGTACATGCAAATAATACGCTTGGACATATTTTATTTGGATTTTCTGGCCGATCTATTGATTCAACCATGATTGCAGGTAAATTTGTGATGAAAGACAGAATAATTACTACTATTGATGAGCAAGAAGTTTTTGCAAAATCACGTGAAACTGCACAAAAACTATGGAACAAGCTGACATAATTATTTACAAGTTTAAATTCGCATTGATTTTTCTTCTTTAATTGAAGTAAACTCATTATGTCCAGGATAAACGATGGTCTTTTCAGGTAATTGAAAAAGCATTTGGAGTGTTTCTCTCATTGTTCGATAACTTCCACCTGGTAAATCGGTTCTGCCATGAGTGCCCTGAAATAAAGTGTCGCCTGAAAAAAGGCAGTTTTGTTGTGCTGAGTAAAAACAAACAGAGCCTTGTGTATGCCCTGGCGTATGAATGACTTGTAAGCCTTGTGGAAAATCATCGCAACCGTCAAAAAGAATTTGTTTGTCTTCTAGTAAAAAGTCACTTTCTGGCAAGGGTGATCCATACTGATCAATAAACGCTGAAGCTCCAATTTTTTCAAAATCGCTTCGATGATTTCGCAGGCCGTCTTTGCCAAGATATTTTGCATCCCCTTCATGGATATAAATTTTTGCATCCACAAAGTTTTTTTTTAATTCAGGTAGGGCAATTACATGATCTAAGTGCCCATGTGTTAGAATAATTGCTGAAACGGTTTTATTGGTTTGCTGAGTATGTGCAAGCAATGTATCAAAGTCCCCACCTGGATCAATTAGACAAAGCGAATTGTTTGAAAGAGAAAAACAGTAGGTGTTGACTTCAAGTGGACCTGTGATAAATCGCTTAAGTTGCATTGTTTTCTATATTTGGTCTAAGCTAGACGGCACATCGGTTTGTTCGGTTTCAGGTGCTTCTGATTCAAGTTCTTCTCGTTTTTTTGAATAACTTACGGGGATCTTTCTTCCACGGTATTCATAGCCGTTGAGTTTTTCAATAACTCTATCTGCATCTTCTTTAAAAAGTTGTACAAACGAAAAATTTTCAAGTACACGAATAAAGCCTACTCGTTCGCGACCAAGCTCAGCCACGTTCATAACTAAGCCTAATAAATCGCGAGGGAACACCCGCCGACTTTTTCCAATTCCAATAAAAATAGTTGCGGCATGCTCTTCTGCGATGTAAACTTTGGGCGATGGCACTCGTTGTTCTGTTCCTTCATAAGTGCGAGGTCGAGTCCATTTTCCATCAGGCGTATTTCGTCGGCCGTTTTTGCCATGGTGCATTCCATTTTGTGCAAGATACGCCGCAACATAATTTCGCAAGGCAAATGGTACATTTTTTTTGTATATTTTTTTTAATTTGTCTAAAGCAATAGGATCTTTTGTTGATTTAACCTGATTTACGGTATCCTGTAACATAGCAGAAAACTCTGCCTCAAAATTATCGTCGTTTTTAAAACTCACTATTTTCTCCTAAAATATATATGGTGTGTGAATAAATTTGCTAGTTTAAAGTTTTCCTAGCAACTAAAATAAACGCATTATGTTAGTTCTGATCTATTAGAAATAACTTTTCCAATTAGGCCATAAGATTTTGATTCTTCTGCGTTTAACCAATAGTCTCTGTCTGTATCTTGCTCTACTTGAGTAAGAGGTACCCCTGTTTCTTTTGCGATGAGCTCATTTATTTTTGAGCGCAATTTTTCAACTTCAAGTGCATGAATTTCAATTTCTGTTGCCACGCCTTTTATTCCGCTCAATGGCTGATGGATTAAGTAATGGCTATTTGGCAAGCCAAGCCGTCGTTCTTTTGGGCTGCTGAGCAATATTAATGCACCAGCACTTGCTACTAAGCCCATTCCAATCGTATACACAGGTGCAGAAATAAATCGAATCATATCAAAGATTGCAAAGCCTGCATCAACATCACCGCCAGGTGAATCTATAAATACATAAATGGGTTCGGAGCTAGCTGCTTCAAGAATTAAAAGCTGTTTGACGACCTTTTCTGCAAGCGGTTTATCAACTTCTCCTGATAAAATAATTTGGCGAGTTTTTAGAAATTTTTCGACAAATGAATCTGGTGCTGTTTCTTTTTCGTCTTTTTCGCATGCTAAAAGCTCAATGTTTTCGGTTTTCATTTTTATAATATAGGCATTTTTTTTACTTTTGTCTATGACTTTTTTTGTTTTGCTTTAAAGTTTAGCTTAAACTTTGGACAGTTTTTCAAAGTACTAATTTTCTTTAGTTTTCGGTATGTTCGTTAAGGCCATCAACAGAAAATTCTGCAGGAATTTTACTCGGACGCCCTGTGTCTTTAGAAACACACGCCCATGTAACGGTTGCTTCGACGCATAAAGTGCTGTCTTCTTTGTAAATTTTTTGCTTAAACTCTCCAGAAAAAGCCTTGCGTTTGGAGGGGTATGTTTCAATAAAAAGTTTATCGTCAAGCAAGGCACTTCCTTTATAGTAGATGTCCACATGCGTAACATACAAGTAAAGTCCTTGTTTCACAACACTATGATAGTCAAATCCTGCCGCATGCAAAAACTCCATCCTGCCGTATTCAAGGTAGTTAAGGTAAACGGCATTGTTGACATGGGCGTAGGCGTCGCATTCATACGAACGGACAGTTGTTGTTGCTACGTGTTTCATAAATCCTCCCTCCGTAAAAGACGGTACAGTATTTTAGCGAATATTAAAGTAAAATTTTTTCAAGTAGGTCACTCGCTCTTGAGCATCTTTCCACAAAAGGCTTGCAGGATACATTTTCATCAAGGTTTCATAGGAGTTGAGAGCTGAGCGAATATTACGTATTTCTGATGGTTGTTCGTAGAGTTGTCCTCTTAAGAACCAAGCTTCATCTAGTTTTGATTCCGCTTGCTGTAAAAAAATATCGAGGTGCTGTACTGCTTCTGCAATATTACCTGTTTTTTGTGCATTCTTTGCTTTGCTTAAAAGCTCTGCTGTTGAAATAAGAGGTTCGGGGATGGAAGTGAGTGGCTCAGCGACCGCAACAATTTGTTCAGTAATTAATGGAAGCTCTTCTTGTGTTGAAGAGCGTGCAGTTTGGAGATTTTCAGCGGTTTTGTTTTGAAGAGGATTCTTTGTTTGTGTCGTTTCATTCTTTTGCTGATCCTGCAGAGGATTTTTCTTTGGTGGTACTGATGCAAGCTCTGTTTGTTGTAAAACCTGTTGCGGTAAGTTTTCTTGTGTTATGTCCGCTTGTGGGGAATTTATTTTTGGTAGCGGTGTTTTATCATACGCAACAAATTTTTCAAAATCTGGGGCAATTTTTCTATCTTTGCCAACATGTGAAACAGGCTCGATAATCACCTCAAGAAAATCATCAATATAATTTCCTTTGAGTAGGTCTTGCTTGTAAAAATGCACAATCGTTTTACCACTATCGGTGCCACGCAGAGTAAATAATGTATTGTCATTATTAATTTGGCGTTCAATAAAACGCAGGATATTGACAGCTTTTTTTTCGCCTAAAAAGACCCAGCCACTGCCAGGGTAAACAACATCGAGCATTTGATTTTTTGCAAGGGTTACGCTTCGTGATGGCGTTATGTTGCTCAATTCATCGTCTTTTATAAAGCCTGTTGAGTTTTCACGAATATATGGCAAGGGCAAGTCATTTTCCCAAATACTATTAGCTGGCTCAGCAACTGCCACTTTTTCGTCCTTCGCTTTTTCACTATTTTCAGTAGAAGGTTTTTCCGCCTTTTTTGCTTCCGTTGGCTGATTTTCCACCATTGTTTCGTGTGCGATTTCTTGGGAGTCTTGCTCAAGCGTTTCTGTCTCCTCTAGTGCGACAGCTCCTTCTTGTTCTACGGTTTCTGCAAGTTTGCCGTCATTTGTTTCAATGGCTTGCTGTTGATTTTGATCTAACGCTAGATCAGGCTCTGGCGTCATATTTTGCTCTACGGCAAGAGGAGGCTCTTCTCTGATTTTCTCTTCAGCTGTATGATTTTGCGCTATTTCTTTATGAGCATCAATTTTGCTCGATGAATTTTCTTCGGTATCTTGACTCTCAGAAGGCATCTGGCTAGCAAAGTGTTGATTTGGTACCGCTGGTGTTTGCGGAATTTCTTTTGTCGTTTTGCATGAAAAAATGGTCACACTGAACAAAGCGAGTAGAGTGCATAAAAAAGAAAGATTTATTTTCAAGGAACATCTCCTAATATATCATTGATTAACGTAGCGTTTGCGTTTTTAAGCTCTTCTACCATCGTTCCATTGGGAGGCACAAACCATTCCTTTGCTTCTTTTTCATCCCAGTGAGTTTTTGGCTCAAAGTGATAGGCGTATCCCGTGGTAATTCCTGGTTCCTCTGGCGGCATTAAATCATCTACCAATGGTTTAATAGGCTTTTCAGGCACGCTTAGAATTGCTTGCTTTTGTGGTTGATCAGTCGGGGTGATTATATAGAAAAGCAAGGCGAGGGCGATACTTCCTGCAAAAATACTCATGGCTAAGATTTTATGTTCTTTTATGGCATGAGTAAGATTTGTAATCGCTGTGTGAAGAGCATTAAGAAAGGAATGAAAAAATTTTTCAAGCTTTTCCAATAAGGAAGTCATACTATCCATTATTAATAATTTATTCTGATTTGTCAATAATGAATAGAATGTTGTACAATCCAGTACAAATGAGGTATTCCAAAAAAGTTTTCCTCTCATGGTTGTTCACGAGATATTGAATATTTTTTCTAGTACTATAAAATTAAAATCGCACAATTTTTTACGACATCAGTATTTTAAGTATCAAATAAATTACTATCAATCATTTATACAAGAAAAGTCTACTCCAATGGAGGAAAATATGCCGTCTCAACTCTTCCAGAGCGGTTAAGCAAATACAATTCTACTTCGACAGGCAAAAAAGATCGCCCAAAGTCAGTGGGAAGATTTGACGTATAGCTAAGTTGATAAACGCCAATTGGTGCACTTATAATATCACTAATAATAGATTTTATGCCTTCTGGACGATAAACAAAATACTGAAAACCCTTTGTTTGCTTGGTCAAATAATCAATTTCTGGTGCAAATTGATCATAATTTAGGCTAATAGTTACAAATCCAATACCATTATTATTCAAAAAAGAACTGATATCAACTAATCCATATTTTGTGAATGAAAAAGGGGATGTATTATTGTTTGTCAAGAAAATGATCGCACGCTTTTTTTCACCTTGCATTAAAACATTGCCAGACAATCGAATAGCGTCATCAAGAGCAACTAACTCCGAGTACCGTGTCTTCAAATTATCAACAGTGAAGTTCAAAAGCTGTTGTGGACTGCCTGCAATTTCAATGCTAGGAATACTACCTGCAGAGACAACTCGAATTGTGCCTCGTCCATTCATAAGTGAGGCGATTTCCTGTATGGTCGTTCCGATTTGGCTTGCATACTGCTCCATTCCCATTGAGCGATCAACTAAAATAGTAATATCACACAGATCGCTATAGTAAGCAGAGGATGCAAGATTTTGATTTGAAACAACTTGGCGATTTTCAGTTAATAAAAAATTCTCATTTTGGAGACCAACAATTGGAGTGCCATCTTTGCTTTCAACACGCAAGTCAATCGTCACTTTGGGGAAAGAATCCGACACAACGCGATCAACTTGCACAAAAAATCCACTAATCAGCTCAGAGACTTTTGACATTACATAGATTTCATTTGACTTGAAATCCGTCACTACAAGATTGCCGTTAATATCTGCCGTTGCACTTGTTATGCGAGAAATCCCCTTGCCTGTATTTGATATTTCCGTCACCGTCCCTTCATGTACATTGACGGCAAAAACCTTATTTGAGTCGGCAACAAGCAAATAATCATTCCATATTTTCATTGATTCAGGCCGATGAAAGGATTTCTCAGGCAACAAACTATCAATATAGTTCCCCGCGGTGTCAAAAATAAAAATTGTGCCAAAAACTGCATCAGCAACATAAACAATGTCATCAATTACGGAAATTCCCGTTGGTGCAATAAAGCCCTCAAAAAAATCCGTTTTTTGACCAAAGGAAAAAAGTGTTTCGCCCATGCTATCAAAAACAACGACGCGAGCATTGCCAAAATCCGTAACAAAAATATTATCAGAAGAGTCTTTAGCCAAAAACTGAGGGCCGAGCAACTGGCCATCATCAATTCCACGCATTCCAATATAGCGAAGAAAGTCGCCATCTTTTGTAAGCAATGAAAGTCTATCTCCTGCAAATTCAGAAATGACGAGCTGTCCGTTTGTTTGCTCTAAAATATCGAGCGGTCGATCAAATCCATTCAAAGGCCCCCGAGATCGAATACGAATATTGCCATTGACATCAAACTGCAATAGCTCATTTGAGCCGTATGCGAGCACCCAAAAATGCCCGTTTTGCAGTGGCAAGGTAGAAATCGGTTGACTAAAATAGAGTTGCTTTTCAATTTTTCCCGCAAAAGTGCCTGCCTCAACAAAGCGAATATCACTCAGCAAATTTGACGATGGGATGCGCCGTTCACGAAGCAAGTCCGTTTTACTCTGTAAGATTGTTCCACCATAACCATTTTGCAAGGCTAAATCCCAGTACTGCAGTGCCGTTCCTTCAATACCCGAGCGATAATAGGCGTTGCCAAGCCAATCAAGAATGAGACTTTCGTTGGGCATATACGAAAGAGAGCGCTCAAAAAGCACGATTGCGTCATTAAAAGAGCCACGATAAAAGGCCTGAACCCCTCTACGAAACTCTTCTTGCGCCAAGCCACTTTCTGCCGTTGCTGACTGTATTTGCGAGGAAACAGAAACAAACGAAAAGAAAAATATTATCGCTAAAAAAACTCGCAAAATATTTTTTTCCATTATCGGTTCTCCAATTTTGAGAGTGATTTTTCTTCTCGATTACTTGCTAACTGTTTATTAATTTGTGAAAAATGATCTTCGATCTCTTTGTTGCCAGGCAAAGCATTGCGTGCCCTTTTAACAAATTGGTGAGCCTCTTTAGTTAAACCAAGTTTATGGTATGCCCAGCCAAGAGAGTCCAAATAGGCAGGGGAATTAGGTTGCTGCTCAAGTGCTTTTTTGATAAGAGAAAAAGCCTTTGTAATTTCTTGCCCCGCAGAGATTAAAACGTAGCCCAAGCCATTTAATGCGGTGGCATGATTTGCATCAATCGACAAAGCCTTCTCGTAAAGTTTGATAGCCTTATCTAAATCCTTTTGCGTCCATGCAGAATACGCCATTGTACAAAAAACATTAGCTGTTTGGCAGCCCGTTTCAAGCAACTTACGCAACTCAAAATCAGCAAGCCGAATTCGTCCTGTCTGTGTGTAAAGCACGGCAAGAATTAGCCTGCACTGATGCACGCGTTGAATGTCATCGCAGGAAGTAACAACTTGCTCATAATATGTCAAAGCATCCTCAAACTTTTCAAGCTGAGTAAAGCACAAAGCTGAATAGTATGCAATTTCAGCACTTGTTTGCGGAGAATCAGAATGAAGAGCCAAAAGCGTTTTTAATGCGTCGTGATAATTGCGAATATGATAAAGTTTTATGCCTTCTTGTAATTTATCAGTCATAAGCCCTCCCTTTATTGTTACACTTTTAAGCTTATATGTTCAAAGTCGCCATAATGCAAGGCAGAAGGCTGTGCGCGAACAGGCGTAATTGAAACAAATCCTTTTTTGATAGTATTAAAATCAGAAAAATCATCACCCTGCGTATGAATCTTTCCGCCTTCAAAAAACGTATACGTGTTTTTATTGGGTGCACTGTATGAATGCAAAACATCCGTATATTCTCGATATGAAAGATTTGTAAACCGACAGCCTTGAAACTCGCCAGAGGGTGTATTAATATTCAAAAAAACGTCTTTTTGATGCAAGCCCACCAGCTCATCCAAATTATTTTTTATAAATTCTGCCGTTGGAGTATAATCCCACTCGTTATTTGGACTTGACAAACTAACAGCGATTGAAGGAATGCCATACAGACATGCTTGGCGTGCCCCCGCTGCCGTCCCTGAAAAAAGCACGTCTGTACCGATATTTCCGCCTTCATTAATTCCTGAAATGACTATATCTGGAGCATTCTCCATAACGGATTTTATGCCAACCATTACGCAATCAGCAGGCAAGCCAGAGCAAGAAAAGATTTGCGTATCAATTTTTTTTATTGTAAGCGGATTAAACATGGTAATCCCATGCGAAACAGCCGAACGATTTCTATCAGGAGCAATCATCCATACCTCAGCAACTTTTGAAAGTTCCCGTGCCAAAACATGAATGCCATCGCAATCCAACCCATCGTCATTAGTTAATAAAATTTTCTTCATATTATTTATACCAATCAATTTAATTGACTAGCTTTCCTTAAAATGGCATTTTAAATTTTTGTACAATTTGAAATACTTGCTTCTTATACAAAAAATCATTACAATAATAACCTAATGAAAAAAAAATTACAAGTTTTTTATGCTTTTTTTTCTGGTATAATGCTTTCAGCAGGCATTGCCAATGAAATATTACCCTTTGGCTCCCCTTTTATAGGACTTTTTAGCCTTGTTCCACTGTATTTTGCCCTTCGGAATGCAAAATCCTTTAGAGAATCAGGGCTCGTTGTTAGCATCCAAGTGATGATTGTACACATTTGCTCAAGTTTTTGGCTGGGATATTTCAGAAATTTTGCAATTTTTACTCTGTGGGCATCGGCGTTTGCATACGGACTGTGGGCGTATTTTATTGGCCAATGGATCCATCTTACGTTTAGAAACTACCACGGACAAAAAATATCAGACTTACAAGAATTTGCAGGAATAAACGCAAATCACCTAATCAAACGCATTTTTGGCTTTTGTGCAATATGGACTTTATGGGAATTTAGCAAGTCAGTAGGATTTTTAGGCTATCCTTGGGGAACCGTTCTCATGACAGCGTACAAATGGCCGCTAATCACCCAAATTGTTGATATAACTGGCACGTGGGGACTAAGCTTTTTATTTTCATTATTTTCCGCAATTTTTGCCGAGGGGCTATATTTACTTCCCAAGCAGTTTTTAAAAAATCGAAATATCGTACTTTCAACGTATGCCAAAATTGCAAGCTTTTGTTTTTTGCTTTTTACCGCTAGCCTTTTATACGGCATTTTCCAATATACAAAAAATCGCGTTCCCATTGCAACAATGAACACCGTCATCGTTCAGCACAATGGCGATTCGTGGTCGTCAAATGGTGCAACACAAAGCATTTTGACCTCGCAAGAATTAACGGAAAAAGCGATTGCAAAGGCAAATATTCAGCCTGATTTAGTTGTGTGGAGCGAGTCAGTTTTATCAAATGCGTTTCCTTATGCAACAGACACTTACGATGTCTTTCCATTCGAAAGCCCTTTGTTTCCCTTTATACGAAAAATTAATGCACCTTTCATCATTGGAGGGCCTGTTGTTAGCAATGCCGAAGAAGGACTCGTTCATAATTCAGCAAATTATTTTAACAAAGACAGTGAATGGCTTGGATATTACGGAAAAATTCAGCTCGTTCCCTTTGCCGAGGCGATCCCTTTTGCCGAAAATAAAATTGTCCAAACAATACTCAAAACCTTGGTGGGATTTTCGCGCGGATGGACACCAGGAAGCGAATACAAAAACTTTTCTGTGCCACTTCAATCAGGGCAGAGTATTGCAATTTCAACGCCAATTTGCTTTGAAGATGCTTTTCCTGAAACGTGCAATCGACTTTTCAGTGCAGGCAGCCAAATTTTTGTCAATATCACAAACGATTCATGGTCAAAAACAAATTCAGCCGAATATCAACACTTTGTCATAGCGTCCTTTAGAAGCCTCGAACTGAGAAAAACTATGATTCGTGCAACTAACTCGGGGTACTCCGTTGTTATCGATCCTGTTGGAAAAACTTTAGCCGATTTGCCTCTTTTTGTTGAGGACAGTATTTTGGTTCCCATTCCAATTTATGAGCGAGTTTATACTTTTTATTTTATTTTTGGTGATTGGTTACCGCTCATCCTTGTATGGCTGATTTTTGCAGTTACTCTTTTTGATCAACTAAAAAATGCCCCATTTAAGGGAAGAAAAAATTGATACACGCTAGTAAATTTCGCTTTACCAAGCAATCATTTTTTATTGTAATTTTTGCATGCCTTATTTCGCTAAGCAATTTTCTAACGTTTTCATACGAAGGGATTCAATTTTCTGTGCAACAAATCTGCATTTTATTAACAGGACTTTTATTAGGCTTTCCGCAAAGCGGTGCGGCAGTTGGTGTTTTTTTTCTTATGGGCATTGCAGGGCTGCCTGTTTTTCCTAATTTTAACTCAGGCGTTTATTCACTTTTTTACGGTACACACGCAGGTTATTTAATGGGGTATTTTTTCGCCGCAATTACAGCAAGCTATATGCTACACAAAAATGAAGCCAAAAAGATACCATTTGTAAAAATATTAACAACAACAATTGCAGCAACGATCATACTTTATGTTTTTGGCATAAATCACATTCAAAAAGATCCAAGCAAAACTATTCTTGATGCAATCAATCAAGAACTTAGCGTCGTTCGTCTTATCAGCGAGGGGATACAAACTTTTTTTGTTGCAATCGTGGCCTATTTTTTGCATCCGCTTTTTCTCCACCACATACACGCTGAAAAAAAACAAGTTCAATAATATTGGCATTCACTGCCTTTTGTGGGTTTGATTGTGCAAAAATCTCTTAAAATAATTCTCCGTTCATTTTTTGCGTCAAAGGGATATTTAAGTGTTCATAAGCCTTTGCCGTTACCATTCGTCCACGTGGCGTGCGTTGAATAAGCCCTGTTTGAATAAGATATGGCTCGTAGTAATCTTCAAGCGTATCGATAGATTCCCCAATGGAGATAGCCAGAGTTTCTGCACCAACAGGCCCACCGCCGTAGTTTTCAATTACTGAGCGTAAAATTGTACGATCATGATTTTCAAGACCGAGAGCGTCAATTTGCAATTTATTTAATCCCTGTTTTACAACAGAAAGTGTAATCGTTCCATCGCCCAACACTTGAGCAAAGTCCCTCATTCGCCGCAAGATACGATTTGCAACGCGAGGCGTTCCTCTTGCACACTGAGCCATAAGGTTGGCCGCATCGTCTTGTACGACGGTATTCAGTATTTTTGCTGAACGATGAATGACTTGTGAGAGCTCCTGTGCGGAGTAAAACGTAAACCTTTGAACGATGCCAAAACGGCTGATAAGGGGGCTTGAAACAGCGCCAGCCTTTGTTGTTGCCCCAACGAGAGTAAACGGAGGAATAGGAATACGCACCGTTCGTGCCGATGGGCCTTGTCCAATAATCCAATCAAGCTCAAAATCCTCCATTGCAATATAAAGCATTTCCTCAATTGCAGGTTTTAAGCGGTGAATTTCATCAATAAAAAAGACGGTACGTTCGGTCACCGTTGAAAGAATTCCCGCAAGATCCTTTGGCTTATCAAGAGCTGGTGCACTCGTTACCTTAAAATCGACGGCAAGCTCATTTGCGGTAATAAACGCAAGCGTCGTTTTACCAAGCCCTGGAGGGCCAATTAAAAACAAGTGATCAAGGCTCTCGTTTCTGTTCCGTGCTGCCTCAATAAAAACAGAAAGATTTTCTTTTATAAGACTTTGCCCAAGAAACTCGCTTAAAAGCTTTGGCCTCAACCCTGGATCGCGCTCATCATCAAACTGAGGAATATCTGCGTGTAAAAAACTATTTTCGTCTATCATAATTATTTAAGTTGGCTAATTTGCAAGTTCCACGATTGCACGACGAAAAAGGAATTCTTCTTGTGCAGCCTTGCTATCTTTGGGATTAAGCTCTGCTTCTATTTTATGCAATGCTTCCTCGGCAGATTTTTTATCATAGCCCATTTGAACAAGAGCATCGCACACATCTTGCCATTTGTCAGTACTTTTTTGCGATTTTGACGTCGCCTCTACTAAAGTGAGTTTTCCTTTTAAAGTGAGCAACATTTTTTGTGCCGTTTTTTTGCCAATACCAGAAATTGATTCAAGCCGAGAAAGATCTTCACTTTCAAGGGCATTTACCAGCTGCTGCGTATCAATGCTCGAAAGAATTTTGATTGCAGCCTTTGGCCCAACGCCATCAACCTTCACTAAATCAAAAAACATCGAACGCTCTGCCTCACTTGCAAAGCCAAAAAGTCGCATGCCATCCTCTTTATGGTACAGCCACACATACACCCGAGCCTTCGAGCCAACGCACGGAAATACGTCGAGTGAACAATCCGATACAAGAAAATCCCACTCCACAAAACCGAGCTCCTCAGAGCCCGTCTCTAAATGAAGTGTTTGCGGATTTTTTTTTGTAATTGTTCCATAAAGACTGTTAAACATATCTAATTATTGCTTAGCTGAGTCCGCAGCATTTTGCCCTGCTATTCGTCCAAAGACAACAATATCTGCAACAGCATTTCCACCTAAGCGATTTGCTCCATGAATTCCACCCGTTACTTCCCCAGCTGCATACAAACTAGGAATTACATCGCCATTATTATCAATCACTTGTGCCTCGGTGTTAATTTTAATTCCGCCCATAGTATGATGAACACCAGGAGTAATTTTAATTGCATAGAAAGGAGCAACAGAAAGCTCATTTTTCATCCCCGTTCTACCAAATTCTGCATCATTATTTGTCGCAACAGCATCATTCCACGTATGCATTGTATCTGCAAAGGTTTGAGCATTCGAACCGATCGCACGCCCCAAATCATCATAGGAGTCTGCAGAAATTGTAAAGCCCTTTGAAATATACCCTTTTATAACATTCGATTTATCAGCCATTGCTTGATCAATAATCAAATACGCATAGCCACCAGTTTGAGCAACCTCAGCTAAAGACACAACATCGCGAGTATCAAGCTCATTAACAAAACGCTTACCTTCAGCATTCACAAGAATTGCCCCATCACCGCGAAGCCCTTCTGTAATTAAAGCACCTGTGGATTCAACCGTGGGATGAATTTGAATCTGATCAAGATCAACCGTTGCAGCCCCAATCGCTACAGCCATTTTAATACCATCGCCTGTCATTGCTTTGTTATTTGTTGTAACAAAGCCCTCCAATTCAGGACGATACATTGTATACATTTCTTTATTGGCTCCAAATCCGCCTGTGGCAATAATAACAGACTGTGCATTGATAGTATAATTATTATTTGCAGACTGGGCTTTTACACCAGAGACCATGCCATCCTGCATAATAATTTCTGTTGCCGCAGTATCAAAAAGAATTTCGACACCAGCATCTTTAATATTTTTTTCTAAAATTGGCACCATGTACGAACCAACGGCAAGAACTTTTCCCTCGCTGTCTATAGGACGGTGAATGCGTTTTTGACTCGCTCCGCCAAAAAGTGCAACATCAGAAAGATTAATGCCAATAGTTTTTAGCCACTCAATGGCACTACTTGATTTTTCTGCAAGAGTTGTTACTAAATCCCTGTTGTTTCGATTTTTTCCACTTGTCATTGTATCATTAACAAATATTTCAACAGAATCATTAATGCCTGCACGCAATTGTTCTTTTGTTTCTGTTGCATTCATTCCGCCTGTTGCTCGCACGGTATTTCCGCCAAGCATACTTGTTTTTTCTATAATAAGAACACTCTCGCCTGCATTCCGTGCTTCAAGAGCTGCAATCATCCCTGCCCCGCCTCCGCCAATAACTACAACGTCAACGCTTCTCGCTTCCTCATTCATCGAAACTTGAGTTTTTTTAGTCGCTTTAACAACTTTCAAATCAGAAGGTTTCACCCCTGCAACCTTTAACGCTGCCCGTATTGCATTTTTTATCCCATCGCTCGTGTACGTTGCACCGCTAATAGCATCCACATTCAAAGATTGCTTTTCAATAATTTGAGATGGCAATTTATCAACAGCGATTGTTCCAATTCCATCCGTTTCTGCATGACTAATTATACGAATTGCTTCCAGACTATCAGATGATAAATCGATTTCTACCTGCACATCACCGTTAAAACCACGGGCTACACCCTCGTACGTTCCCACTTGAAAACTCTTATTTGTGCAACCGAGCAAAAAAATAATAGCAATGGCAGCACTAAAAAAAAATCGTTTCATACAAACTCCTATATTATTGAACATTATAAACTCTTTAGTAAAATTAATTTATAAGCAAATTTAATGTAACAAAAAAACAAAGCGATTACAAGAGAAAAAACTTTGATTATAAGTCAACAAAGAAGAATCACTCAAGAAAAAAATACATTATTGATTATTAAAGAGTTACAAACAACAAAGCAAGCTAAACGGTGAAAATCGTACTAGTATTCAAAATCGCTTTCGCCAATAAATTCTCTAAGCAACGACTGACTAGGAACATATTTTTCTGGAATGGGCAAAAAATTATTCAAAAACAAAAGCAATCGGCTTGCCTCAGCATATTCATACTCAAGCGGAGAAATGCACCGAAGAAGCGGCTCTGCATATACTTTCAAAATTGCAAGCTCATAGTCCAAAGCGGTATTAATCATCACATCAGCATTATCCTGAAAAGGAAAAATATGCAAATTCTCCCCTTTTTGAACATTTGACCACATTCGCATTGTCTGAACAGCAGATTTTCCTCGGGTTCGATAATCACGCACAATCCGCCGAATAAGCCGATTATCCCGTGTGGAAATACGATTATGATCATCCAAATTAAGTTGCGTCAAAGCTGAAACATAAATTTTAAACTTCACGTCATTTGATATAAGCGGAGTAAGATTATCATTAAGCCCGTGAATTCCTTCCATGATCAAAATATCGTGAGCATCAAGTTTGAGCTTTTTATTTGCAGCACCTGAATAAAAACTTACGCCATCAACAAAATCATACGAAGGGATTTCAATCTCCTTCCCGTCAAAAAGGTTTACTAAATCCTGATTGAGCTGCGTAATATTTAAAGCTTCGAGACACTCATAATCATAATTACCGTTTTCATCTTTGGGCGTTTTTTCCCTTCCAATATAGTAATCATCTAAACTAATCACTTTGGGATTGTATCCGTTGACTTGCAACTGCATTGCAATTTTTTTAGAAGACGTTGTTTTACCAGAACTTGAAGGGCCTGCAATAAGCACAACCTTCACATTCCCTCGCTCTTTTATTTTATCTGCAGCATCGGCAAAGCACTTATTTTGCAAGGTTTCTGCAACGTCGATAAAATCCTTATACGTATTTTCATAAATCACCTTATTCAAAGAAGATACTGATGTAATACCAAGGAGTTTTCCCCACGATTTATATCGCTCATATACAGAAAACAGTTGCGGTTTATTAACAAAAGCGGTCAAAGTATGCGGCTGATGACTTGCAGGAAAACGCAACAAAAACCCCTCGCCAAAAGGCAAAAGTTCAAACGCATCGAGCCTGCCAGTGGAAGGAAGGAGGGGGCCATAATACAAATCAGAAAAATCATCAATTGTATTAACCGTTACAGATGGCGGGCTCATATAATTGAGCTGATTGCGTGTTTCAAATAAATTAAGATCCTCAAACAGCTGAATCGCCTGATGATAAGAAATTTTTGTCTGCAAAATAGGCAAATCGTCCTGTATTAGTGATTGTATCTTTGCTTGCAAGTTAAAAATATCATCCTTGCTCACAGAAACGCCATCAACCGTATAGTAATATCCATGCCCCAAACTATGCCCAACGAGCAAACGAGTTTTTGGAAAAAGATGATGACTTGCAAGAGCGAGCACAAAGCACAAGGTTCGCCTATAAACATCGGCACCCTCAAGGGAGTTGGCAAAAACGGGTTCTATAAATGAATCAAACTTTATGGGCTTTGCAAGCGAACAAATCAAATTATTTATTCGCACAGCATATATATCAGAAGGATTTTCAACCTCATGAATTTTGGCTAAATCGCCGATAAATTCAAGAGCACAGGATGACTTTTCTATCATCTTTTGCTCATTGCGTATTTTTATACAAATCATAAAGTGAATTATATCACAAAACACAAAAAACCGCAAATATTTTATTAAAATCTTTAGTTGGGAGAACTTATGAAAAAGCTATTTTCATTAACACTCATTTGCTTGCTGACGCAAATTTATTTTGTCCTTTACGCTCAAACTTTTGAACGTAAACTTGAAAACGGCGGACGATTGCACTGGAAAAACACCTTGCCGATTCCTGTTGATCAAGAGGATGTTGATGAGGTCGCCAAAATCCTTGAAACGGATGATGATTATTTTGAAATCACCTCTGAAGTTATTGATGCTGATAAATTTAACAGCGAAGGTTACAAGCAAATCAATAGCTTTACAATACAAGTAAAGGGGCAAAGCCAACTACGCGGTATTTACAACTACCAAAGTAAAAAAATTATACTTGATAAGCAAGTTGAGTTATTTCAAAAAATTAATAGTTTTGTGTTAAAAAATGCACGACAGCTGCAAGATAATCAATACAACCGTTTTATAAACAACGCTCGCTCTTATCAAATAAACTACACAACAAATATTGGAGAAATAAGTATTTTCGCAGGAGCATCTCGAGACTCAAGTGATGAAGTAAAAATTTATTACCCAATTAAATTCACGGTGCTTGATCAAGAGGCTCAAGTATATCCAAACCTTGTTGATAAAACAAATCACCTATCACTTGGCGATCCGTATGATCTATCAAAGAAAGCTCACCTACCTGCATATTTTGTTTACTATATGTTTAACGACCACCGAACACTCTTTGAAGTACCCGCGTTTAACAAATCATTTACTCAATACTAAAGTAATTTTCCTATACTATAACAACAGAGTTATCTGTACTGGAAAAAGGAGCTGGCACATATTTATCAGCTTCCCAATCATTTTCCCAGCGTTTTCCATCAAGTAAATAACGGAATTGATATTCATGCCCTACTTTTAACTTGATTTTTATAGAAAAAGAGCCCTCGACCTTCTTCTTCATTGGAGTTTCAATGCTACTCCAACTATTAAAATCACCCGCTAAAAAAACTTTTTCTGCTCCGTGAGCAGCCTCGGCTGAAATTTCAAACGTAACATTGCACGTTTTTTGATCTTTAAGATAATCCTTAAAAATAGGCATAATTTCCTCCATTACAAGGTAAAACCCTCGAACTATGTTTGATTTTTAACATCAAACTCCGACAAAAGCTATAAACAGTATAACAGAAATCTACGATTTGTCAAGGCTAGAGAAATCACTTATTTGAGAAGGTATTTGCTAAAAAAAGATTTGAAATGCGTGTTTTGATGATTAAAAGAAAGATTAATGCACAAACGAAAAGTTTTTTACAAGCATCTTATTAGAAGTATTCAACTAATAAGATGACAAGAATTACATAGTTTTAAGAAAAAGTCTTACTCAGCTCTTTCTAATTCCATTTCCCAAAAATATATCTCACGATAATCTGGTGTTCTACATTGATATTGCTCGTTACCAATTTTCAAAATTAATAACTTATCGCCTGTTAGCTTATGAGTTACAAGGTC